>JASIEN010000359.1 GCA_030045935.1 Candidatus Sulfotelmatobacter sp. | reverse complement strand
TGCGGCTCAGAGCGGGCAGAACCGGATCCGCGTGGGTTGGCGCGACCGACGATTCGATTTCTCGATGAATTATTCGGTCGTTTGCCGAAAGACAGCGTGGTGATCGCCGACGTCGGCCAGCACCAGATGTGGGCAGCGCAGCGGTATCGCGCGGCTTCGCCGCGGGGTTTCATCACTTCGGGTGGGTTGGGAGCGATGGGTTTCGCTTTACCGGCGGCGGTAGGCGTGCAGCTTGCGAAACCGGAAACTTGCGTGTTGTGTATTTCAGGCGATGGCGGGTTCCAGATGAACATTCAAGAACTCGCTACGGTGAACCGGCTCGCGCTGCCGATCAAGATGGTCATCATCGACAACAAGTACCTGGGCATGGTGCGGCAATGGCAGCAGCTTTTCTATGAGCGGAATTATGCCGAGACCGACCTGAGCGACAACCCCGATTTTGTGGAGATTGCAAGAGCATACAGGATTCACGGGTTGCAAATGAATGAGAGCGCGATGGCCAAGTGTCAGGTATCAGGCGAGACTTCCGATTTGATCGATAATTTCTTGCGCTCGCCCGACCCCGAGTTGCTGGTTTTCGAGTGCCATGCGGAGGCGAATGTTTATCCGATGGTGCCGGCGGGCGCGGCGCTGTCGGAGATGGTGTATGAGGATTGAGTAATTGGGCGATTTTCGATTGAGGCAAAAACCATGCAGCTATTCCACATTCGTTATCGCAATTCGCAGGGGACGCTGATGCGGATTCTGAACGCGGTTTCGCGACGCGGGCTGGAGTTGACCTCCGTACACGCGGAGTATGCCGGACACGATCACGCGGTGACGATGATGCTGCACGCGTCAGCGAAGCAAATGGGACAACTTTATCGCGAATGGCATTCGATAGTGGATGTGATCAATGTGCACTCGAGTCCCGCCCTGCAGGAGCATGAGGCACCGGTTTGGGCGGGGCACCCGCCGGCTTCGGTGGCGGAGCAGTCGGGGCGCGCGGCAATGGCATAGGATTTTCCCGCTTCCTGCAAAGGCGGCCAGAGGTGGGCATTTCGGTTGCACGCTAGTCGGCGGGCAAGATGCCCACCGGATAAGCGGCGCTACGATGGGATTGGATGTGTCAGAAGCATGATGTCTCCCTGGGTAAGCGTCATGCGATTGGGGAACCGGCAGCGGGAGCGGAGGGTCGCTTCGGACTGCGGGTTCCCCGTTTTTGTTCGATGCAGTGCGTTGGAAGAGCCAGATCCTCGCTCTGGCTGAAAATCAGCAACGCTCAGATGACAACTTCTAGTTTGTCGAGAAAGCTTCGTTTTCAAAAACTTTCTAAATTCATTCCTGATGTAATCTCTTAAACCATGGACCTTAAACATCGCAGTCGAGAAATTACCGACGGGCGCGACCGTGCGCCGTCGCGCGCCATGTTCAAGGCGATTGGCTTCACTGATGACGATCTGCGCAAGCCGCTGATTGGCGTGGCTAATACGTGGATTGAAACTATGCCGTGCAATTTTCATTTGCGGCGGCTTTCAGCAAAGGTAAAAGAAGGCATTCGCGCCGCCGGCGGCACACCGATGGAGTTCAACACGATTGCAATTTCTGATGGCGAGGCGATGGGCACGGAAGGGATGCGGGCATCCCTCGTCAGCCGCGAATTGATCGCTGATTCGATTGAACTGGTGTGCCGCGGGCAGTTATTTGACGCCGTAGCCTGCGTAGTGGGATGCGATAAGACGATTCCTGGCGCAGCGATGGCGCTGGCGAGAATGGACTTGCCGGGACTTGTGTTTTATGGGGGGACGATTGCTCCGGGAAAGTACCGCGGCAAAGATGTGACGATTCAGGATGTGTTTGAAGCGGTTGGCGCGAATGCTGCCGGCAAAATGTCCGATCAGGAATTGCACGAACTGGAGGATGTTGCCTGCCCTGGCGCAGGCGCGTGCGGCGGGCAGTACACCGCAAATACGATGTCGACCGTGATGGAAATGATCGGTTTATCGCCGATGGGATTCAACAGTGTGCCGGCAATGGATGCGGCGAAAGATCAAGTCGCCTTCGATTGTGGATCTGTGGTGATGAATGTGTTGAAACAGGAACTGCGGCCGAGAGAAATCTTGACGCGCCATGCGTTTGAGAACGCGATTGCGTCAGTGGCTGCAACTGGTGGATCAACGAATGCCGTATTGCACTTGTTGGCCGTTGCGCGCGAGGCAGGAGTTGATTTGCGGATCGATGATTTTCAGACGGTCAGCGAACGCACGCCGTTACTCGCCGATCTGAAGCCTTCAGGACGTTTCGTTGCTGCAGATATGCATCGGGCCGGCGGAGTGCGGTTGCTGGCACGACGATTGCTGCAGGGAAACCTGGTTCATCCAAAGGCGAAAACGGTTACGGGACTTTCGATCGGCGCTGAGAGCGAGAGTGTGATTGAGACCCCGAACCAGCAAGTGATTGCGCCGCTCGAGCGTCCTCTAAAGAAGACTGGGGGGCTTGTCATTCTTAAGGGCAATCTTGCACCCGAGGGTTGCGTGGCCAAAATCAGCGGACATGAGCGGCTGGAACAACGCGGGCCGGCTAGAGTTTTTGAGTCGGAAGAAGATGCGATGGCAGCGGTAACTGGCAAAAAGGTGAAAGAAGGCGATGTCATCGTGGTTCGCAACGAGGGACCGAAGGGGGGTCCGGGTATGCGCGAGATGTTGAGTGTGACCGGTGCGATTGTCGGCGAGGGTCTGGGATCATCGGTCGCTTTGCTGACCGACGGGCGCTTCAGCGGGGCGACACATGGATTGATGGCGGGGCATGTGTCTCCGGAGGCCGCGCTGGGCGGGCCGATTGCTGTGGTGCGAGATGGAGATACGATCCGCTTTGACGTAAACCGACGTCTGCTGGAAGTGGAAATCAGCGATGAAACTCTGCGGGAGCGGATGAAAAGTTGGAAGCCGCCCAAGCCACGCTATGCTACCGGAGTGTTCGCGAAGTATGCTGCTCTGGTGTCATCGGCGTCACAGGGCGCGATTACGAGGCCAGCGACGTAGCCGCTGTCATGATCATCATTTGAGGAATAGTCACGAATTCGCGGCCTTCAGCTTTGTAACGCGCGATGAGCCGGTCCGTGGCGATAACAGTTTGCGACCGGTCGGCGCCCATGTGTTTGTGCCAGCCATCGTGCAATAAAATCACATCCCCTCCGTGCATCTGGCGCTCGATTTTCTCCTCGATCAACTCAGCCGAAGGTACATTCCAGTCGTGTCCGGTTACATTCCACATAATCGGTTCGAGCCCAAGCTCGCGCGCAATGCGCAGGACCGCCGGACGGCGTCCGCCAAATGGAGGCCGGAACAAATTCGAATGCTCGCCTACGGCGTCTTGCAGGGCTTGTTGGCAATCCGAAATCTCACAGCGAATCTCGGCTTCATTCTTAAAGATGAGCAGCGGATGCGAGAAGGTGTGATTACCGATCGCATGTCCCGCCTTGGCAATCTGACACGCAATACCCGGCCGTTCTTTTACATATTTCCCAATCAAAAAAAATGTGGCATGAACCTCATGGCGTGCGAGAATTTCGAGAAGTCGCAGCGTGTGCGGACCGTTCGGTCCGTCATCGAATGTCAGCGCGAGTTGGCGTGAGCCGCGCGGCAGCCCGGTGAACGTGCGCCCATACCACTGTCCCGTCGGCGCCATGGACTCATAACCCGCGGCTACCGCGGCAGCAGAGACGACGGCGGCTATGCCAAGCATGAACGCATTGTAGATTTCCAATTTTAGATTTCCAAATTGCAGATTCAAACACACGCTGCTCAGCTCGACTCTGGGAGATTCACTATCAACAAGACTCTGTTAACTCTTCACTCAATTGCCAGTCATCGCCTTCCGAGCTATCCTGCAACTTCCGATTCATTTCAAGCCAATGGCCAATCTTTTTGAGCTGCCCCGTTATATTGCAGTCGAAGGACCCATTCGAGTAGGCAAGAGCACCCTGGCACGAATACTTGGCGAGCGGCTCAACGCGCAACGAGTGATGGAGCCGGAGACCAATCCTTTTCTCGGAGCCTTTTACGAGGGCGAGCCCGGGGCGGCGTTTCAGGCACAATTTGCGTTTCTGGTGAGCCGTTTCGAGCAGCTGCAAGGCCTCGATCTTGGCCCGCGCTCAAACAAGACCATAGTCGCTGACTACATCATCGAAAAAGACAAACTTTTCGCTTGCCTCAATCTCAACGACCAGGAACTCGATACCTACAATCGCTACTATAACTATTTCCGGGCTCAGTTGCCGACGCCCGATCTGGTTATATATTTACAAGCTACGCCCGAGGTCTTGAAAAAGCGCTTGAAGAAAAAAAATGCGCCGGATGAGCGCTCGGTGAGTGATGAGTATCTGGAAGAAGTCGTCAAGGCCTATGAGCACTTCTTTTTTCATTACACTTCGTCCGACCTGCTAATCGTAAACACCTCCGATATTGACTTCGTCGAACGCAACGATGACTTGCAGCAACTGCTCCGCAAAGTCAGCGAGCCGATTAAAGGCACCCAATATTTCTTGCCATTAGGCGGGCAGGAAGCGGCGAGCGCTTAGGGGGAAAGCACCTGGGCGAGGGCGGCTTAAGACCTTGGCGGGTCGCACGACCCCTTGTCGTCGGCTCCGGGGCTGACCCAATTGTTCCTACCACGGGGCAGGAAATGCCCGTCATCAAGCACAAATTATTAAAATTATTGAGAAAAAGGCTTTCTTTAGCACCGACCTTAGTGCAATAATGTCGGCCCAAGAATTGCTCTGGCCAAATAAAACAACCTTAGGTGGGCTGGTATGTGGATCGATAAGCTGGCGGAGGGCGTGGTGCGGGTCCAAACTGCAATTGGGCCGCGCTACCTCATGCCGTCCTTTTTACAACGCGTTTATTTTCTCTGGATGTTCCGCAATTTCCCCATTCTTCCTCAGGCCGTGCTCAGCCGTGCTCAGCAGCGCCTGGTTGACCGCTTGTGCTCAGAACAAAGGTTCGTTTCCATGGCATATTCCGATGGCATGGATGATGCTCCGGTGATCGGCACAATTGAGCGCCGCAGCCCGGCCGGTTCAGCCCCGTTGCCACCGCGCCGTCCAGTGATCAGCGAAAGGGGCGGCCTTGCCGCGGAGGTACGGCAGCGGTCGTGATCATAGCTTTCTTTCGCGCCTACATCCGCTGGCCCTGCCAATAGCCGTCGCGGCCCAGGTGGGGCGAACTGCCCCAGCACATGTTGTTCATGGGGCTTTGTCACACTCCCAGTTCGGGGCCTGAGCGCTCGCTGCATCAGCTGCTTAAGTTTCTTGCGCGCACGCGCCGATTGGGCTTTCACAGTTCCATGGGGTACCCCCAGAATCTGTGCGGTTTCACGGATCGATAATCCATCGATATCGCGCAGCTGGAAAGTTTTCCGCAACGTGGGTGTGAGCAGAGTTTGGAAATGACTTAACCGTCTACCTAGCTCCGAACCTCGACAGTCGTCCTCCGGACTGGCCTGCCGATACGCTAGTCGTTGCCAAACCAAACATTCCTCAGCTTCCCCGATCGGCTCGTCGAGAGAAACATGGACATGGCGGAGGCGTCTCCGAAGTTGCATTCGGGCGGAGTTGTGGACAATGGCCCCGAGCCAGGTAGACAGCTTCGACTGCCCCCTGAACTGGTCCAAGTGTGTATAAGCGGCGAGAAGAGCATCCTGAACTGCATCTTCGGCGTCGGCTGTATTTCCCAGAAGCCGGTGGGCTCCTCTGTGAAGAGATGGTAGACCGCTCGACAAAATCTGCTCGAATGCCTGACTTGCAAACTGCCTGCTTAAAATCTCGGCATGTTCACTGGAATCAATACTTGTGTTTGCACCCTGCATGCCTTCTTCCTCCCCGTTATGGCAACCATAGGCACGCATTGTTCCAATCGCTCGACAGACGAAACCTGAGCACTATGTGCGGGATGAGTGCGTGGGTTCTTAATGGTCGCCGCGCAAGAAGGCCAGAGGACAGCCGATATCGCCAAAGTGCGCCAGGCGAACTCTCTCTCTTTTTTGAATGAGTTGGTCGATCAGGAGGCGATATCCCGAGAATTCGCAATTGCTGCGCGACGATATCCTGACACTTTTGTGCAGATCACGTCGAAATTTCGACTCTGCGGCTAAAATCCTGAAGGCTTCAGGCCCACTGCTCTGATCAGTTCCTCACCAACCCCACGGTCTCACAAATAGCTAAATCGCGCCATAATACGAATACCTGCGTTCTGCCCGGTGGTATTTGGGCTCCTCCGCGAAATACGCTGTCACCCATTCGCTCTCGAAGTCATCTTTGATTTTGAGACCCGACTATATCTGCAATTGCGCGATTGAGATGC
>JASIEN010000358.1 GCA_030045935.1 Candidatus Sulfotelmatobacter sp. | reverse complement strand
ACGGCCAGCCCATCGAGTATGGCCAGGAACTGTTCGCCATAAGACCGAAGTGATGCGGGTGCACCTCTCATTGGCGTCATCCTGAGCGCAGCTTGAGGCGTTTGCGCGGCGTGCGAGCCGCGCGCCGAAATCCCGAGCGTAGCGAGGGACCTCAGGCGAAGCGAAGGATCTCGCGTAGGGTGGCTGGTGGACTTCCCACCTGAGATCCCTCTCCCCGCTGGTGAAAGCTCGGGGCTTCGGGATGACGCCGGATAAGTTGCAGAACCAAAATCCAGTACGCAACCATTGATCAATAATTTTTGTTGCTCCGAAGAACTCATTCATGTTCAAGAAGATCCTTATAGCCAACCGCGGAGAGATCGCGCTACGCATAATCTGCGCCTGCAAAGAACTGGGCGTGCGCACGGTCGCCATTTACAGTGAGGCTGATCGGCACTCTTTGCCGGTGCGTTTTGCCGATGAGGCCATCTGCATCGGGCCGCCGCAACTGGCGTTGAGTTATTTGAATATCCCCGCGGTGATCAGCGCAGCCGAGATCGCCAATGTCGATGCCGTCCATCCCGGCTACGGCCTCTTAGCCGAAAATGCCAACTTCGCCGAGGTCTGCGAAACCAGCGGAATCAAGTTCATCGGCCCGCGGCCGGAAGTGACGCGGCTGATGGGCGAAAAAGAAAAAGCGCGCGCTGCCATGAAAAAAGCAGGCGTGCCGATTCTGCCGGGATCGGATGGAATTGTCGCGTCAGAGGGCGAAGCGCTTGAGTGGGCGCGGCAGGTGGGTTTTCCCGTGATTGTGAAAGCTTCCGCCGGCGGCGGCGGGCGCGGCATGAGAATCGTCAGCGATGAAGAAGAATTGCCCGCATTGTTCCAGGCTGCGCAGTCCGAAGCTGCCGGTGCTTTCGGCAATGGCGATCTGTACATGGAAAAGTACGTCGAGCATCCGCGGCACATTGAATTTCAGGTGCTGGCCGATGAGCACGGCAACGTGGTGAGCCTGGGTGAGCGGGAATGTTCCATTCAGCGCCGTCATCAAAAACTGCTTGAGGAGTCGCCCTCGTTGCAGGTAACACCCGAGTTGCGCGAGCAGGTCGGCAGCGTCTTGTGCAAATCGCTGGCACAGGTTGGGTACACGAACGCGGGCACGGTCGAGTTCCTGATGGATCGGGACCGGCATCTGCATTTCATCGAAATGAATACGCGCATTCAGGTGGAACATCCAGTCACGGAAATGGTGACAGACGTGGACCTGGTGAAGTCGCAGATCATGATCGCTGCCGGCGCGCAAATGAAGGATGTTCTGCACGGGCCCATCGAGCGTCGCGGCCACGCGATCGAATGCCGCATCAACGCCGAGCATCCGGAAAAGTTCACGCCTTCCGCAGGCAAGATCACGGCCTTTCACCCCGCGGGAGGCACGGGCATTCGCGTGGATACGGCGGCTTATGCCGAAGGCGTGATTCCTCCTTACTATGACTCGCTCATCGCAAAATTAATCGCCTACGGACGCAATCGCGATGAAGCGCTTTCCCGCATGTCGCGGGCACTGGATATGTTCATCGTGGAAGGTATTTATACGACGATTCCGCTGCACAAAAGAATTCTCGCCGACCCGGAATTCCGGGAAGGGAAGTTTGATACGGGGTTTATCGAGAGATTCCTAAAAAAGAATGGCGGACGGGATTGAAGCCGAAATCGAAAATTTCTAACGAAAACCCGCCGCAAGAACTGATCCTGACCGCTCGCGGCGTTGTTCGCCCTTCGCATTGCGACCACATGGGACACATGAATGTCATGTGGTATACGGGAAGATTCGATGAGGCGACATGGCATTTGTTTCACCGGATCGGAATTACTCCCTCCTACATGCGCAAGAGCCAGCGGGGCATGGCCGGCGTCCAGCAAGACACGTCGTATAAGCAGGAACTTTTCGCAGGCGATCTCATAACGATTTGGTCGAGAATTCTCGAAATGCGCGAAAAAGTAATCCGTTTCTATCACGAGATGCGAAATGAGGAAACGCAGGCCGTTGCGGCGACCACCATGCTGACGGCGGTTCATCTCAATCGCAAAGCCCACAAGTCATGTCCATTTCCCGCAGAGATTCTGGAGCGCGGTAAGCGAATGATGGCGAGTGACGGGCACCTTTGACCCATTTGTCTTACCCGCCGGCAAGAATATGAAGGATCGTGCAACCCCCGAAAACTTCAGGAATGATTTTGCTTTGCCGCCCCGTCTGCATCGGAACCTCTTGCTCTGCTTTCCAAATAGAAAGCCACCCCCAACCCAAGAATCAAGGCTGCGATCCCAAACAGGATCGGGGCGGAGATCGTCGTGGGCTCCATGGTAATAACCTTCCGCACGACAGCAATCAATCCTACTTCGAGAACGACACGCGCATGCAAGACGTTTCTGTTAAGGTACCCCTTGAGTGTATCCAGCAACTCCACGCCAATCAGAACCAGCAGGAAATATCCGAAGATTTCCAGCAGACTCGACACCACAATGAGAAACCGTGGCGGCTTCCAGATTTCCTGAGCGATGAGCACGCCCAGATGTACAGTAGAGAGCACGACCACGAGAGCTAGCAGTATCATCAACACACTCACGACCAGAGTCTGCACCTTGGTGATCAGTGTTTCCAAAACGGCTCCTTTCTGCCGCTTGTCCGAAATATCGCGAGCGGCTCGTCCGGTTCGTGGGTCCGCTCAGTCCTTCCGCTCCAAATTGTAGGACCTTGCAGGTATTTTGTCAGTCAGCGAAATCAGGTGATGTGCGCTGGCCTTTCCGGTGGGGCCACCGTGCCCCGGTTTGACAAGGGATAAATAAGATAGAACTAGCCGGGACCCGTTACCGCTAACGAAACTGGCACATCTGATCATATTGAAGGTTGAAAGGATGAGTTTCGCATGAACCTCTGCCGCCACGTGATGTTTGCACTGCTCGCTCTCGGTGCGATGCTTTCCCTACCGCTTCACAGCCAATCTAGCCAAACCACCCCGAATCCCGCGCTCCTTCCGCAGCGCGACGGCTCGCACGACTTTGACTTCCTCATCGGCGACTGGAAGGCGCATGTTCGCCGGTTGCCGGACCGGCTCAACAACTCTAATACCTGGATCGAATACGACGGCATATCGAACCATCACAAACTCCTCGACAGCAATGCGAACTTCGAAGAGTTCGAGGTCACCAGCACCGACAAAAAGCTCCACATCAAAGCACAGACATTGCGCATTTACAATCCAGCATCGCACCAGTGGAGCATTTATCTCGTCGATCTCGATAATGGAACCCTCAGCCTGCCACCAGTGGTGGGTTCTTTCACTGGCGATCGCGGTGAGTTTTTCGATCAGGAAGACTGGAAGGGCCGCGCGATTCTGGTGCGTTACGTCTGGCTCAACATTTCCCCCACGTCGGCGCGCATGGAGCAGTCATTCTCGCCAGATGGCGGCAAAACCTGGGAAGTGAATTGGATTTGCGAGCTGTCACGATGACAGGTTAGCCCTTCAAAGCGGC
>JASIEN010000357.1 GCA_030045935.1 Candidatus Sulfotelmatobacter sp. | reverse complement strand
GATGATGTAGCCCTTGGAATCAACAATCACCCCTGAACCGAGAGAGCGCTCACGAATGGGGCCGTTATCTCCGAAGGGATTCATTTGGCCCGGTCCGCCGAAAAAATGGTTGAAGAAGTCATCCATTCCACCGCCGCCCCCGCCATTGTCGTTATCGTCGTCGCCGGGGTTCTGCTCACCGCGACGGCGATGCATGTTTTTAATGGTTGATTCCGTATTGATGTTAACGACGCTTGGCCCTAAATCCTTGGCGATGCGCGAAAACTCGTTCGAGAGCTGGCGTGGTGCGGGCACGGTCAGCGGCGTAGCATCCGATCCCTTTTGCCCTTCCTTGCCCTTTACTCCGAACGAAATCACAGTGCCGATGAGAATGCCCACTGCCAATGTGGCCACAATGCTGAACGAATACACCCATCGATGCGCCTTCAGGCGCACCCAAAATGCTTGTGAATCCATATACCTTTCTGCCTCCGAAACCGCAATGTACAATTATACGCGCGTTTAGAAAAGCGCCAGCCCACGCCCCTACAAGCCCCCGCGGAGATGACTATTACCTTACGCGAATACAGTTGTTAGACGCGCGACCAGGTGGTTTCGTTTTATAGGGTGAGACGAATCGCGTACGGAATTTGCGGATAATCTAAAAGAATTAGCCGCAGCGGTTCATTTTGCCTCGTACACGGTCTTTCCGCCGACGACGGTGCGAAGAACTTTTGTTCCCAGCACTTTTTCCGGCGTAACTACGGTGAGATCGCGGTCGAGCACAATAAAGTCTGCGAGCATTCCCGGAATGAGTTGGCCTTTTTCCTTCTCCTCGAATTCGGCAAAAGCTGATCCGGTAGTATAGACAGCGATGGCTTGATCCATGGTGAGCTTCTGCTCAGGGAAGAATTCCTGCTTTCCATTCTCGCTGCGGCGGGTTACCGCTGCGTAAAGCCCACGGAAAGGCGTAACCGGCTCGATAGGAAAGTCGGTGCCAAAAGCCAACATCACGCCTTTGTTCTGAAACGACGCCCACGCATAAGCATGGCTCGCGCGTTTCGGTCCCAGGCGCTGCTGGGCCCAACGCATGTCAGTGAGCAGGTGGGTGGGCTGAACGGAGGCGATCACCTTCAGATTTTTGAACGTCGCGATCTGCGCGGGAGTGGTAACCTGCGCATGTTCGATTCGCAGGCGAAAGTCGTCGCCACCGTTCGGAGCTTTGGTTTTCGTTTCCTTTGCAGCCTTCTCAGCCTCGGCAGAGGCGTCGAGAGCCATCTGCACGGCTTTGTCACCGATGGCATGGAAACCAACCTGAAAGCCTGCCAGCACCCGCTCTTTAGTTAACGTGTTTAGTTTTTCAGCGTCGTAGTGCGGCAAGCCGGAGTTCGTTGGGTCATCGGCGTATGGCTCCTGGAGGGCTGCCGTATGCGAGCCGAGCGAACCATCGAGAAAAGCCTTCACCATGCTGGTATGCAGCATCAGATCGGACTGCGGGTGGGAATCGCGTCTTTTGATTAGCTCATCTACCGGCTGCTCAAAGGGAAGCCATTCGGTGATGCGGACGGTGAGTTTTCCTTCGTGCTCGAGATCCTCGTAGATTTGAAAGTCCTCCCAGACATTGCAGGAATCTTCCACAGACGAGCAATCCTGAGCCGAAGTGACTCCGTGTTCTGCGAGGTCGGCTAGGGCGAGTTCAAGGGCATGTCGCCGTTTTTCGAGATTTGGTTTGGGAATTACGGCGCGAACAATTGGGATCGCCATTTCCCGGAGAATGCCTGTGGGTTCGCCGTTTTCGTTGCGGTCGATATGTCCGCCTTCAGGGTCCTTGCTGGCAATGGTTATGCTTGCCAGTTGCAGAGCCCGCGTGTTGGCGACTGCGGTGTGCTCGTCAACCCGGTCGAGCAGGACAGGGTGTCCGCTCGAAACTTCATCCAGATCCCAGCGGTTGGGCAGAGCCTGCACCGGCCAAAGAGTTTCATCCCACCCTCCGCCAAGAATCCATTCTCCCGGGCCAGCGGTTTCGACTTTGGCCAGAATGCGGTTGCGGAATTCATCGAGCGACTTCACGCCGGTCAGATCCACGTTCAGCTTCTTCAGTCCTGCATCGGCGAGATGAACGTGTGCGTCGTTGAAGCCAGGCATGACGAAGTGGCCGCCTAAGTCGATGAGTTGCGTCTGTGGCCCTTTTAGTTTCAACACCTCGGCAGTTTTGCCGACGGCTTGGATGCGATCTCCTCGGACGGCAATCGCTTCTTCGCGCAGAATGGAACTGAACTGTGAAGTCGCCGGTACGCCCGTGTAAACGTTGGCGTGAATATAGATGGCATCAGCCTTGGGCTTGGAACTGTCAGCGTTCGGTGTATTGCTCTGCACCTGAGCGTGCATACACGAAATAGCGAAGATGAAGAGAATCGGGTTTGGTAGGTAGCTTTTAAAGGAGATTGATGAACGCCGTATTCTTCGTAAGAATCGAACCCCGACGGTTCTCCTCATTCGCCCGCTCCCGCCAGAGCCATAAGAGTCAGCAGAATCCGCTTCAAGCCGAGCTCGCGTCCACTGCTGTCGAACCACTCCTGTAAAGTGTGGGCGCCGCCGCCCGTTCCGCCTCCGCCGATGGCGATGGCCTCCAGTCCCAGCGACATGGGAATGTTCGCGTCAGTTGAGGCGCGTTGTACCTGAGCGGCGTTGTTGAGATACGCATCAACTGCCCGGATTGCGTGCAGGATGCGGGCACTCGTGGCCAATTCTCCTGCCGGACGATTGCCGATGGCGACGACTTCGCAAATTACGCCGGGCCGTCTCTGGGCCGGCGATTTCATCTCAGCCGCCAGGGTTTCGTCTTCCACGGCCCGATTGAGCGCCAGACGAAGAGTTTGCTCCAGGCGCTCCATTTCAGTCATGGAGGTGGAACGAATATCCACCTTCATGCTGGCAGACTCAGGAATCGAATTCACCGAGGTCCCGCCACGAATCAATCCAATGTTGAATGTGGTTTTGGGAGCGGCGGGAACTGGTGTTGCCGCGAACACATCAATGGCGCGGGCGAGGATCACGATTGGATTGGGCGCTCCGAAATCGCTCCACGAGTGACCGCCCGGGCCGCGCACAATCACTTCAAAGCGTCTGCTGCCAAGGGCCTCGGAAACAATTGTGTCCGCACCAGCGCCGTCGAGGACGACGCTGTAAGCGATCGAGTCTTTCCAGCGCGGCGTGGAGAAGATATGCCGCATGCCACGCAGGTCACCTTCACCCTCTTCGCCAACATTTCCAATGCACACAAAAGGCAAAGCGTGACGCAGTGGAATCGCGCACATGACCGCCGCAATTCCCAGCATGGCCGCAACACCCGCGCCGTTGTCGGAAACCCCCGGCCCATAAAGTCGGCTGCCCTGTTGGCGAATATTAAGCGGGGTGTTCGCGGGAAAGACGGTATCAATGTGTGCGGTGAGGGCAACGTAGCGCTGACCAGAGGGCACGTGCGGGGGAGCGGACTGGACGGGCGGTGAGGGGATCGTTTGTCCGGCGCTGGAGCCTTGATGCACGCCAAAAACATTGCCCACATCATCGATGCGAACATCGGTGAGTCCGATCTCGCGGAAGCGCTCGGCCAACCATGCCGCGCGTGCTGATTCGGCAAATGGTGGTGCGGGAATGCGCGCCATTTCCATCTGCCACTGCGCCAATTGAGTTTCCTGGGAGCGGAGCCAGTCAAAAGCTGAGCGTACCTCCGGCAATGTCACCAGGCGAGCTATCTCCTGATGCATTGTCGGGGCAATGTCGGGCAGGTCCGCGCGTGGGGGAGCGGGGCTCACGGAAAGTATTGCGTAAGTTTACAACGCACGGGAAGAGATGGGGATTGGCAAGAATGGCAACGGAGCGGACCGGCGAGTCTACTGTTTCTGACGAGCCTCCGCTTCGGCAAGCCATCCGCGGCGAAGCTTGTCGGCGGGCACGCTGGAAAGATACGGTTTGATGTCGAGAATAGGCGTGCCATCGAGCATGTCGACGCCTCGGACGTGCAGGTTGACGCCCTCGCGTCGCAGCAGCTCCACGACCGTGAGTCCGATCGGGTTAGGACGGCGCGGAGACCGCGTGGCAAACACGCCATGCGGCCGATTGTCCGAAGGCGGAGTGCCGACTAATGCGAAACCCTCAGAGCGATCGAATTCCCACAGGACGAAGAGATGCGAGAAGCCTTCGATGTCGGCAAGGCCCGCTTCGAACTCCGGCAAAATCTTGAGTACGCCCTCGACCTCATGTTTTGCGCCCAAGCCTTTGGGAATTTCGCTAGTGGCTTTATAAGGACTGCTGACAGAGCCAATTGACCGGGACGTGAACATTAGTTGTTATCGGGATCTAGACTGTTTGCGCCGCGGAGACTCTTTTCTCGACGGCAGCTACAAGTTTTTTTGTAGCTGGAACGTCGATGCCATGCTTTTGGGCTCCGCGAAGAATCGGGCCGGCGATGGCATCGAGCTCGGGAGGCCGGTGGTTCTCCACATCTTTTTGCATGGAGCTGCGCATACTGCCCGGCATGCCGGCCACGCCAGTGAGTACTTTGTCAGCATCAACCTTTGCGCCCTCAGCAATTGCCACGGCACAGGTCTCGTGGACGCAGGCCTGCCCAATACTCCGCCACCCGGGATTAGCTAGAATTTCTCCTACTGGCTTATCAGCAGCAGTTGTGGCCAGAGCGAAGGGGGCCAAAAAGACCAGCTTGCCCCACAACAAGGTTGGCTCGTCGTCGATAAAGCGGCAGCCGAAGCCCATTTTCTGGAGATCGTCCAGCGTTCCGGCGAGCAAGTTGCGACCTGCGGAAGAGACATTCATGAGTGCAAAGGGAGTGCGGTGGGCGATGTGCCCGGGGGTGAGAAGCTCAAATTCGCCGGCGATCGTGCCCGGGATTATTCGCTCGTCCCCATATTTGGACCGAAGAAGCGCGACATGGTCGATTCCATTCAACAACGGGACCGTTGCTGTGATCGAGTCTGGTTTTGTAATCGTGGCGAGGGCCTGATTTAGCTGCGTAGCTTTTACCGTGATCCACAGCACGTCAACGGAAGGAACTTCAGCCGCGACGGCGACATTCACTTCGAACTTGCCGAAAGGGCTATCGAGATGAAGAGTCGTTGGGTACCGAGCAACCTTTTCCCGTCGGACAACGAGGGTCACGGGCGCACCCGAGCGCGCCAGGCAGGCGCCAATCATGCCGCCGACCCCGCCGGGACCGAGGATCGCGTGATGCAGCGGTTTTGAAATTACAGACATGCAGCTTAGATTCGCGCCAACTCAGATTTGCTTCAGCGCTGCGGGCAGGCACTCGACCACTTCCGCGTCGCTCAATGTATGGTCGCTGGCTTTTGCGCGCTGATAGATGCGTTCAACCAGTTCGTCACTTGCAGGAATGCCTCTTCGCTCCAGCCAGAACAGCACATTCGACTTGCCGCTCATGGGTCCGATATCGATGATCTGCTCCAGCCCAAATTCATGCGAGGGTACGCCCGAATAAACCGTGTTGGCGAGAATGACGTCATTTTTGCGATAAGCCTTGATGATGGCTGCCGCATGGACTCCCGTGGCCGTGCGGAAAGCATCGTCTCCCACGACCGGATAATTTGCGGGAATCGGCACACCAGTCGCTCGTGAGACGGCTACGCAATAGTTTTTCAGGTTGCTCAGATCCTGCTTGTCCCAGGGTGCAACTCCCATCAGCTTGAGATTCACCAGCATCTGATCGATCTGCGTGTTGCCGACGCGTTCGCCCAAACCGATTGCGCATCCGTGAACGCAGCTTGCACCGCCGATTAATGCTGCCATTGAATTGGCAATAGCGAGGCCGCGGTCGCTGTGGCCGTGCCAGTCCACGCGGATTTTTTCGCCCGACGGTTTTACGACCTCTTCCATCACAAATCGCACCAGCGCCAGCGCACCCATGGGAGTGGCGTGGCCGGCAGTGTCGCAGATCGCGACGGCTCGAGCCCCGCAATTGATCGCCGTCGAATAGAG
>JASIEN010000356.1 GCA_030045935.1 Candidatus Sulfotelmatobacter sp. | reverse complement strand
TATAATATGTGCCTTGAGACGCAGCTTATGAGAACAACCGTGGCGCTGGATGACGATCTGATGCGCATTGCTCAGGAGTTCACCGGAGTCGCTGAAAAGACGGCTCTGCTCCGCGAAGCCCTTAAAGCGCTGATCGAACGGGAGAGCGCTCGCCGCTTGGCGCTGTTGGGTGGCGCAATGCCGCAATTGAAAAATGTCAGGCGGCGTAGAGGAAAAGAGCGGTGATCCTCGCCGACACGTCCGTTTGGATCGATCACTTCCGCGCCGGAGACAAGGAACTGCGAAGGCAACTAGAGCAAGGCAACGTTGTGATCCATCCCTTCATCATCTCGGAGCTAGCGCTGGGATCGCTGCGGGAACGTCGACGAGTGTTGGCCTTGCTCGATTCACTGCCGCCGCTCCGAATCGCACAAACGGATGAAGTCCGGGCCATGCTCGAGGAGCGGGTGCTCTACGGGCATGGGATTGGTCTGGTCGATGCGCAGCTAATCGCGTCGTCGCTTATTCGGCCAGGCACAATGTTATGGACCAGAGATCGGCGATTGCGCAAGGCCGCGGAAAAACTTGGGATTCACGCCAACCTCGCGTGAATCCTGTCTTGATAAGAACGGTCCAACTTCACATTCCTATTTCGCGCTCTTCCTGGCGAGCTTCGACGGCGGCACTACACCTTTTTCAGGCTGTTCGCCCTCGATCTTGAGGGAAAGATTGCGTTCGGCGGGACGTGTCAATGCGGAGAAGTCGACGATCATGCCATCACTCAGCATCACTGACCGATATGAGATAACACAAAAAGCCGCAAAATGCGGGCCTTTGGGGAACGGCGCCGTTCGACGGGACGATTCGCAGACGGGAACTTATGCTGCTGGCGCGGTGTTCAGCTTGACGACGGGACATAGGCGGCGAGTTGCATCTCTAGACGCTGCGGGGCACAAAGATCGTTGCTGTGTCATCGCTGTAGAACGGAGTCCACCCCTTATTCTCAAGCAGGACACTCTCCAGAGCTGAGCCCTTGGGAACAAGAACATATTGTGCCGGATGTTGCTTGAGAAATTCCTGCCAGCCTGCTTCGGCGTGGATCATCTTCAAGTAAGATTTTAAAAACTGCTCGCCGTAAAAGTCGTGCCGGTCGTCAACCACCACTTGAACTTTCGGATACAGGCGATAGATCAGATAACCGCCCCAATAGTCAGGCGCCAGCAGCGGACCGCGGACCTCATGTTTCTCAAGAAAAGACACAGCCTCGACTGGAAACCGTTTGGGATCAAAGTGAGCGTTCATCAATTGGGCAGACCCGAGGACGCCGCCAGCAGCGGCAATCGAACAAATCAACACCACCGCAGCCAGCGGCCAAAGATGGCCGCG
Organism: Candidatus Sulfotelmatobacter sp.; assembly: GCA_030045935.1. Taxonomy (GTDB): domain Bacteria; phylum Acidobacteriota; class Terriglobia; order Terriglobales; family Acidobacteriaceae; genus Sulfotelmatobacter. The sequence goes on along the minus strand of JASIEN010000356.1, from coordinate 6,050 downwards.
CAAGGTGAACTCAACAGCCTGAATTCTCTGGAAGAAATTTGCAGATGATTGCCCAAGTATGAGAAAGCGCTGTCGGATTGCGCGTCTTCCAGCGTAGCCTTCGATTGCTTCCGACAACCAGGGCCCGATCACGAGAACCAGAAGAATAGACGACAAGGGGATGTTGCGCGAGGCATAGAGGCCGGAATAAATTGCGAACATCACAACCAGGATGTGGCTCAAGCTGGCATTGCGGCCCCTCGCGGCCAAACCCACGATGGTGAGCAGTAACAACGCCGCAAAGCACTTCTGCGCAGCGTAGTGAAAATTCGGGGACTGAAATTCGTCGATGTGGTCCATCAGAAAGCGATTGGAAAGATAGCGATAGATGTGAATGTGTAATTTGAAGCCGTAAGGATTGATGAGAGTCACAGCGGCGCTGATGAGGCCGACCAAGGTCAGCGAGCGGAAGTGCTGGCTGGCTTGGATTCTATCCAGAATGTCTTCGAGGCGGTCGCGTCCGGACCTGAGATAGTTCCATGCCGCGTCAAGCCAATAGATTGCCAGCAGAACAAAGCCGATCAGGAAGCCTCCGTGAACGTTCACCCAAATCAGCACTTGTACAGGAAGAAACCAGAGGACACGAGCGCGAGTTGACGACGGTGCTTGACCAGGTTGAGCGGCGGATGACTCCAGAATCCAAAACCACGCCAGGGTAAACAACCAGCTCAGCACATGGGGCCGCGCCTGAAAATGAATCATGGCCGCCGACGTGGAGAGGAGCATAAGAGCGAGGGCGAGGAATAGGTTCGTCCCTCGACGCAGAAGCAGGCGGAAGGTCCAGGCGTAGACGCCTGAAATAATCAGGGCTGCGAAAAGTACAACAGCATTCAGCCCGGCGGCCCGGTCGAGCCACCCTACGATTACGTCGAACACCCACTCCCAGGCAAACCATTGCTGGCCATGCATGGTAGAGGAAAATGGATCGACGCGAGGGACTGTATGCGTGGCCAAAATTAATTGCCCGCAACGGATGTGCCAGCCAATTCCAGCATCGCTCAGCAATCGCACTGACAGCAAAGTAAAGGCAAGCAGCGCAAGGAACGCGATGAAAATCAGGTCAGCCGCAGACGGAATGAACCAGCGCGCGATGCCGCGCAAACCTGCGCCGGAAGTTCTTGAGCCGATTGCCATCGCGCTGAATCTTATAGGTAGCAAACATGAACAGCAAGGCGCCACATGAATTAGGAACGTCGGCCGCGCCGCGCGTGGTCATCGTGGGAGCGGGGTTCGGCGGATTGTATGCGGCGCAGGCGCTGGCCCATGCAAGAGCTCGAATCACCGTTGTTGACCGCAGAAATCATCACACTTTTCAACCTTTGCTTTACCAGGTCGCGACGGCGGGACTTTCGCCGGGAGAAATTGCGGCCCCGATCCGATCGATTCTGCGGCGGTGCAAAAACGTTGAAGTGTTGATGGCCGAGGTTACCGGGTTTGATCTTGATCGCCGCGTGGTGCAGACAGGAGACGAAGAAATTCCCTATGACTACCTCATCGTCGCAGCCGGGGCAACCCACGCTTATTTTGGGCATGACGAATGGGAAAAGTTTGCACCAGGTCTTAAGACAGTAGAAGATGCGATAGAAATCCGAAGGCGAGTTCTTCTGGCGTTCGAACTGGCCGAGCGCCGGGCTGCCGCCGGGGAAGCGGCTGAGCCGCTGAATTTCGTGGTTGTGGGTGCCGGGCCGACCGGAGTGGAACTGGCTGGCACTCTTGCCGAGATTTGCCGGCATGCCCTGGCAGGCGATTTCAGAACGATCGATCCGCGGCAGGCGCGTATTCATTTGATCGAGGGCGGTCCGCACGTTTTGCCGCCATATCCAGAAGATCTTTCCCGCAGCGCGCTGGAACAACTGCAGCGGCTGGGAGTTGAAGTGCTTACTTCCGCAATGGTGACAAAAGTCGAGGCCGGCGCAATTTATATGGGCGATACGCGGATGGAGGCCGCCGTTATTGTCTGGGCGGCGGGAGTGTCCGCATCGCCGCTGGGGAAAAAACTGGGCGTGCCGACCGACCGCGCAGGGCGAGTCCAGGTGGAGCCCGATCTGAGCGTCCCAGGGCATCGGGAAGTTTTTGTCATCGGCGATCTCGCCGCACTGAATGATGCCGCTGGAAAACTGTTGCCCGGGGTGGCGCAAGTCGCGATTCAGGAAGGACGTTTCGTCGTTAAGCTGGTTCGGCACGAGATTGAAGGTCATAGTGCAACTGAGACACGTCCGGCGTTTCATTATCACGATAAGGGCAGCCTGGCGACAATCGGCCGCGCCGCCGCGGTAGCACAGTTTGGAAAGATTCATATCTCGGGATACATTGCCTGGCTTACATGGCTGTTCGTGCACATTTTTTTTCTGATCGGGTTTCAGAATCGCATTCTGGTTTTTGTGCAATGGGCGTGGTCATACTTCACTTATGAGCGCGGGGCGCGCCTGATCACGGGGAGCACGAAGCTGCCGGGGTGGAAGGAATCTGAAGGCGCTTCGAAACCTGAGCATGAAGAAATGCATGCCAGCGTGCGCAAATAAGAGGAGAATATAAGCTATGCGGACGGTCATGCCGGCCAGCAATAGCCGTTTTCGATGGCGCCTACGTCATACGTGTTCCATCTGATGAATACAAAGCTGCTTTCGTGGATTCTTCTCGGTCTCGTGGCGCTCGTCCTCGTTCCGGTCGCGTACGCGGACGTCCTCAAAATCGTCGTCGACGATACGATTCAGCCCATTACGCAGGAATATATCGAACGCGCTGTGGACGAGGCGGCGCGACGCGGCGATCAGGCTTTGTTGATCGAGATCAACACGCCGGGTGGCCTGGTCGAATCCACGCGACACATCATCGAGAAGATCACCACCTCGCAGATACCGGTCATAATTTATGTGGCGCCAAGCGGGGCACGCGCCGGATCGGCGGGCATCTTCATTCTTGAGGCAGCCGATGTAGCAGCGATGGCTCCGGGAACAAACGCGGGGGCGGCGCACCCAGTAATGCTGATTGGGCCGAGTACGGTGAAGACTGATGACGAGATGAAACAGAAGATCGAGAACGATGCGGCGGCGCTGATGCGATCTGTGGTTTCGCGCCGGGGCCGCAACGTCGAGTTGGCGGAGAGCGCGGTGCGCGAATCGAAATCATTTACCGATCAGGAGGCGCTTTCACAGCATCTCGTCGATTACATTGCGCGGGACGAAAACGATCTTTTTCGCCAGATGGAAGGCAAACCGGTCAAGCGCTTCACTGGGCAGGAAGTCACGTTGAACCTGGTGGGTCAACCGGTTGTGCCGTTCGGCATGACGCTGAAAGAGCGCATCCTCGGATATCTGATGGATCCGAATATCGCTTTCATTCTGCTGGCGATTGGCGCGCTGGCTCTATATGCGGAATTTAACCATCCTGGGGCAGTTGTTCCCGGAACCGTGGGAGTTGTGTTCATCATTCTGGCCGCGTTTGCGCTGAACCTGCTGCCCGTTCGGTTTGCGGCGCTTGTATTGATTCTGGGCGCATTTGCTCTGTTCGCTGCTGAGGCCAAGTTTGCCACGCATGGAGTTCTCACCACCGGTGGCATCGTTCTGCTGACTCTAGGTGGCTTGTTATTGGTTGATTCACCTATTCCGGAAATGCGAGTTCATTTGGTGACGGCACTGGCGGTCAGCATTCCGCTGGGACTGATCACGGCATTTCTGATGACGATCGCTTTGAAAGCGCGGCGCAATAAGCAGGTTTCAGGGGCAGAAGGATTGATCGGCGAAGTCGGTATTGCGCAGAGTTCCCTTTCCCGGCGCGGAAAAATCTTCGTTCACGGTGAATTGTGGGACGCAGTTTCCTCCTGCGACGTGCCTGCTGGACAGTCTGTCGTGGTGCGGCGGGTCGACGGACTTGTGCTGGAGGTTGATCCGGTGACCGCGTCGCAACCTGCTTCGACGCCGGCTGTTTCGCATTGAAATCTACCTCATTAAATCGGGCGGGAATCGCTTTAAACAAAGGCCACATAGAACCCCAGGGTTAGGTCTGTACCGGTTATCAGGACATTACCTCCGTTTGCGATTTTCGCGGCTACTTGTTGTCCGTGCGTTACAATCCGCCTTAGGAGCGTTCTGCTGCGCCAGCGGAGGCAGAAATGGAATTGATTGGCGGGTTCACGGGCATCATTATCATCGTCGTCGTTCTGTACTTCTTAAGCTCTATCAAGATTCTGGCCGAATATGAGCGCGGCGTCATTTTCCGCTTGGGTCATCTGTTGAGTCACCCAAAAGGGCCGGGAGTCATTTTGGTATTCGCTCCCATTGACCGCATCGTGAGGGTTTCACTGCGGCAGGAGGCGCTGGAAGTGCCTCCGCAAGACATCATCACGCGCGATAACGTAACGCTGAAGGTGAACGCGGTCATTTTTCTGCGGGTGATCGAGCCCAACAAGGCGGTGGTGGAAGTTTCCAACTACGTTTATCAGACTTCCCAGTTCGCGCAGACAACGCTGCGATCGGTGTTGGGTGAACTGGAACTGGATGAACTGCTCGCGCATCGCGACAAGATCAATCTTCGACTGCAGACCATACTCGATCAGCACACGTCGCCGTGGGGAGTGAAAGTGGCGAGCGTGGAAGTGAAACAGGTGGATTTGCCGGAGTCGATGCTGCGGGCGATGGCCAAGCAGGCCGAAGCCGAACGCGAGAAGCGGTCGAAGATCATTCACGCCGAGGGCGAATTCTCAGCCGCGCAGCGGCTGGTGGACGCGGCACACTTGCTGGCGACGGAGCCAGTGAGCGTGCAGCTTCGTTACCTGCAAACGCTGACCGAGATTGGGGTGGAGAAAAATACGACGGTGATTTTCCCGGTGCCGGTCGACTTTTTCTCAGGGCTGCAGAAGATGATGGCAGCAGCGGGCGAAAGGGCGAAGCCTTAAACCGCAAGGCGCTGAGAGAGGCGCAAAGGCTGCAGACGATAGCTTTCGTCGGGGGCGTTGAAAGATGGATTCACAAGATACTGAAATTACCTTGGGTACGGGGAAACTACTGGGTCTGTTCTTCGGCCTGGTAGTCATCTGTGCCGTGTTCTTTTCGCTGGGTTATACGCTCGGGCGCAAGTCGGAGCCCGCGGCGGTGGCCACGCCGGCGGCCATTCCCGCTGTGGCTAAAGCTTCCAGCCCGCAGCCGGCGCAGCCCGCGCCCACGATGACTTTTTATAAGTCAGTCGAACAGAAGGATGCGAATGCACAGTTAAGCCCGGCCGCGAGTGATGCGTCCTCGATGCCGGCAACTACTCCGCCGAGCACAACTGCACAGTCATCCACCTCTGCCAACTCCAGCACAACTGCACCATCCTCGACGATAAGCCCGCCCGATCCCATGGCGTTGCCCCCTGCTCCCTATTTCGTACAGGTTGCTGCCGTAAGCAAGCAGGAAGACGCCGACGCTCTGGTCGAGGCTCTGAAGAAAAAAGAATATCCCGCATTTGTGGCGGCGAACTCTACAACCGACAAGCTGTTTCGCGTACAGCTGGGGCCGTTTGCCGAGATCAAAGACGCGGAAGGCATGCGGTCGCGGCTGATCAATGACGGATATAACCCGATTGTGAAGAAGTGAGGCGGAATCTCTTGGGCAGGGGCTGAAGCCCGCATCCCCATCTGGAGTTTTACAGCGCCGCTAAAAACCGTGCCCTTTCAAAACGGAAAGTTCTAATTCGATGCGGCCGCTGCAGCCGCGGCCTGAGTCTTCTGCAACAAGCGCCTCGCCTGCGAAATCAGTTCAGCGACTTCGAAGGGTTTCACTAGATAGGGAACATTATTTTCCTGAAGGAATGCGCGCTCGTCGCCCTGCTCCACTCCATTCGAAAACGTGAATAGAACATGCTTTTCCATATCTGCGCAATTCTGCCTGATCCACAGATAAGCTTCTTTGGCGTTCCAGTCGGCTGGCATTTTGCCATGCATGATGAGCGCATCGAACGGCTCGGAAAGCAACCGTGTCTTCACATCTTCGCTGCGCATCGCGGTGACCACAGTGGCTCCAGCGCCAGCGAGA
>JASIEN010000355.1 GCA_030045935.1 Candidatus Sulfotelmatobacter sp. | reverse complement strand
CATCTGGCGCGCCTGAAGCTATTCATTCGTGGTTCTATCCAGGTGATAATTTCGGCGAGGAGTTCGTTTATCCAAGATCAAGAGCCGTGCAGTTGGCCAAACAGACGAATCGTCCCGTTCTCTCGATGCGAGAACCGGTGCCGACAGAACCGCAACAGATCAAACAGGCTCCGGTGAAGGCCGTGACACCCAGCGGTGAAGAGACCGACATGACCGCTGTTGTCGGGACCAAACCGTAAAAGCGGACACGGCGGCGAGTTCGCTCCCAAAAGACCAGTAGCTGCCTTCTGCTAGTCGGATTGGTTGGTTTACTCGCCCTTGGAAGCTCGTTGAACTTCGCTTTGCGCCACGAAGCATTTCTTAACGCCCGTTTGGTGATCATGTGGCGCCGCGTTACGGCGCCACAGCTATTGCAAACCGACACGACTGACTCATACGGAATGAAGCCCATCCTCATTTTCGGTGTGGAAGCGATAGCCGGCACATATTTCTCGAGCCCAACTAACATTTTTGCCCCTGCGTCTACCCCAGCGCGCTCGATTTTTGATTTGTCTTTGCTTGTGCTGGCGGTGACGGGTGCAATCTTTCTTGTTGTGTTCACTCTGCTGGTTTATGCAGTCTCGAAATTCCGCCGCCGCACCGACGACGCCCAAGAGCCAGCCCAGGTCTATGGCAGCAATCAGATCGAACTCGCCTGGACGGTTATTCCGATCCTGATCGTGGCGGCCTTGTTTATGGCAACCGCGCGGGTAATCGCTGATACGGAAAAAGTCACTGCACCAAAAAATTCAATCGCCGTTATTGCGATTGGCCATCAGTTTTGGTGGGAATTCCGCTACCCCGGCCTTGGCGTCGCCGCGGTGAATGAACTTCACGTACCCTTGAGCGAACCCGCCTATGCTACGCCGACCTTTATTACGTTGCTATCGGCGGACACCGATCACAGCTTCTGGGTACCTCGTCTGGCAGGCAAGACCGATCTCATCCCTAATCATCCGAATGAGATGTGGATTGATCCGCACGAAACAGGCGTATTTCTCGGTCAGTGTGCCCAGTTTTGCGGCGTGCAACACGCCAAAATGTTGCTTCGCGTCTACGTGCAACCACGGAGCGAATTTGATCGCTGGGTGGAAGAACAAAAACAGCCGGCGCGGCTGAGCACCGATCCCTCTGAAGGTCAGCGCATTTTTGAGAGCACCGCCTGCATCAACTGTCACAACGTGGCAGGAACACCTGCGAACGGGAGCTTTGGTCCCGATCTGACTCATTTGATGAGTCGAGACACGATTGCAGCCGGAGCAGCGGCGAATACTCCCGCCAATCTTCGCCTCTGGATTCGCAATCCTAACGCCATCAAGCCTGGCTCTCTGATGCCGGCGATGCAAATGAGTGACCATGATCTCGACGCCATCTGTGCGTACCTGGAAACGCTGCGCTGAATGGGCCAAGGAGAATAATGCATGACGACCAATTCGATTCCATGGCCCGGCGCTGGTGTTGCTGAACCCAGCGTCGTCGATCGGCTTCACGGGTGGGTTACGACTGTCGATCACAAGCGGCTTGGCATTTTGTATATCGTATACGCCCTGACCTTTCTGATAATCGGGGGAATCGAAGCCACGATCATTCGCATTCAGCTGATCCGTCCCCACGCCGACTTCGTATCGCCGGAAGTGTTCAACCGCATGTTCACGATGCACGGCACGACGATGATTTTCTTCATGGTTATGCCGATTCTCTTCGGCTTTGGAAACTATTTGATTCCACTCATGATCGGTGCCCGAGACATGGCATTCCCGCGCCTGAATGCTTTTAGTTTCTGGCTAACGGCTTTCGGCGGCCTGCTTCTCTACTTCAGCCTGGTGGGAGCGAACGGCTTGTACGGAGCCGGCAACGCCCCTGATGTTGGCTGGTTCGCCTACGCGCCGCTCACTTCGCGCGCATTTTCTGTCGGTCACAGCACTGATTTCTGGACGCTCTCGATTTTCGTCTCAGGCTTTGGCAGCATCGGCGTCGCGATCAATTTCATCGCAACCATCCTGTGCATGCGTTGTCCCGGGATGACCCTCGCCAAGATGCCATTGCTCGGATGGATGTATCTGGTCACTGCCGGCCTAGTGGTTCTTGCCGTAAGTCCGCTGTCCGCGGCGCAGATCATGCTCATTATCGACCGTTATTTGGGCGGGCACTTCTTCGATACACAGGCCGGAGGATCGGCCGTTATGTGGATGCATTTCTTCTGGGTCTTTGGACACCCCGAAGTTTATATCCTCGTTCTCCCCGCCTTTGGCTTTGCATCCGAAATTATTCCCGTCTTCTCCCGCAAGCCGATCTTCGGCTATTCGGTGATGGTTGCCGCAACGGTTGCAATTGGATTTATCAGCATGAGCGTATGGGCCCACCACATGTTCACCGTTGGCATGGGACGCGCGCTCAATACCCTTTTTGTTTTCACGACGATGGCGATCGCCGTGCCCACAGGCATCAAGATTTTTAACTGGCTGGGGACCATGTGGGGAGGAAAAATCGAATTCAAGACGCCGATGCTGTTTTGCACCGGCTTTATCTTCCAGTTTTTGCTTGCCGGCCTCACCGGCATCATGCTGGGCTCTGCGCCGTTCAACTGGCAGCTCAGCAACTCGTATTTCGTCGTCGCTCATTTTCACTACGTGATTGTGGGCGCAATCGTGTTCTGCATATTCGCCGCCATTTATTACTGGTATCCCAAAATCTCAGGACGCATGTACAACGAGAGGCTTGGCCAGTTGCACTTCTGGCTCTTTTTCATCGGTTTTCATCTCACTTTTGACTTCATGCACTTCGTGGGTCTGCTCGGCATGCCGCGGCGAATCTATACCTACGAGCCGGGGCGTGGTTGGGAGACGTTGAATCTGATCGTGACGATCGGTGTGTTTTTCCAGGCGGCGGCCATCATCGTGATGTTAGTGAATCTTGTGTGGTCGTACTCGCGCGGTGAGAAAGCGGGCGCCGATCCATGGGATGCATGGACGCTCGAGTGGTCGACGTCTTCTCCACCGCCGGTATACAACTTTGCCGCTATTCCTGCAGTTCGCAGCCGCCGGCCACTCTGGGACTTGAAACATCCGGACAACCCTGATTGGAGGTACGAGGAGTGAACGTAAGCACGCCGAACTCGACGGCAGCTTTTATCGCACCGGATTGGAAGCTCCCCTCACGCGGCCGCGTGGGAATGTTCGGACTCATCGCGGCGGAGTCCGCCATCTTCACAATTTTCGTCGTAGCTTACCTTTTCTACATCGGCAAGAGCATTTCGGGCCCATCTCCCAAAGACGTGCTCTCCGTTCCGGTTTTCTATACCGTCTGCCTGCTCTCGAGTAGTTTGACGATTCATCTTGCTGTTGCCGCCTTGCAAAAGGGAAGACGAAGGGCATTCTCTGCATGGTGGTTGGCCACGATCGCGCTTGGTGTCACTTTTCTCTTCGGCACGGCCTCCGAGTGGCATCGATTGATCTACCAAGAAGGGCTTACCATCAGCACCAACCTCTTCGGAACCACTTACTACTCGCTGGTTGGACTGCACGCTTTTCACGTCGTCGTGGGTCTAACCTGTCTCTCGCTTGTCATGGCATTTGCTCTTCTTGGATGGGTCACCCACGAGCACGTTTACCGGGTTGACGTCTTATCTCTCTATTGGCATTTCGTCGACTCGGTCTGGGTCGTGGTGTTCACCGTTGTGTACGTAATCGGACGCTGAAGGAATCAAAGATGGACGCTAACACGACTGCCAGACCAACGATCAGCGACGAAAAGGTTATCCTGCTGCCCGCGCCTACCGCATGGCCGATCGTGTTCGCCTTCGGTATCACCCTGCTCTTTGCAGGTCTGGTCACTAACGCCACGATCAGCTTCCTGGGTGCATTTTTGGCTTTGGCCGGAAGCATTGGTTGGTTTCGCGACGTGCTGCCAGTCGAGAAGGAAGAGTCTGTGACTGCGATCGAGCTCCCGACGCCCGTGGTCACTTCACGGAAGGAGGTCGCTCACATTCAATTGGCTGAGCTCCAGCTGGATAGAGCCAGATTGCCTTTGGCCATCTATCCGGTTTCGGCTGGCGTAAAGGGTGGCATGGTCGGTGCCGTTGTCATGGCGATTTTGGCGATTGCCTACGGCGTCATTACCAAACACGGCGTCTGGTACACGATCAATCTTTTGTCGGCCGGGTTTTTCCCCGGTCGCAATACGACAGCCGAGCTTGTTCAATTTCATCTCGACGGTTTCATTGTCGCGGCCATTTTGCACCTTTTCGTTTCCTTCGTGGCAGGACTTCTCTACGGCGCAGCACTACCGATGATCCCGCGTCACCCGATCTTGTTGGGAGGCTTGGTGGCTCCCATTCTCTGGTCCGGTCTTCTTCATGGATCTCTTGGACTGATCGACCCAGTACTCAATGACCGAATCGACTGGGGG
>JASIEN010000354.1 GCA_030045935.1 Candidatus Sulfotelmatobacter sp. | reverse complement strand
ATCGTCTCCTCGAAACCGCGTGGACGAATTTCAAAGCAGGGGTAGGCAAGGCTTTGCGGCCAGCCTATGACGAATTCTGCTCACAACAGAAGCATTGGCTGGACGACTACGCACTATTCGAGGCAATAAAAACGAAATATCACAGCGAGTATTATCTCGACTGGCCGGAAGAGTTGGTGCAGCGCCGCAGCGACGCTCTGCACACGGCTCAAGAAGAATTGGCCGATCAAATCGATCAGATCTGCTTGGCGCAGTTTCTTCTATTCCGCCAGACCGATCAACTCAAGGAGTACGCGCATTCCAAAGGCATAAGCCTGATCGGAGATCTGCCGTTTTTTGTTTCTCCGGATTCCAGCGATGTCTGGGCGAACCCGGAATTTTTCCTGCTCGACGAACAGCGGCATCCGCGCTTCGTCGCAGGTGTTCCTCCGGACTATTTCAGCGCACAGGGTCAACTATGGGGCAACCCGGTTTACAACTGGGATGCGCTGCGGGCTACGGGCTATCGGTGGTCGATTGACCGGCTGCGCGCCCTCCTCGCGCATGTGGATGCGATTCGTCTGGATCATTTCCGGGGATTTGCCGCGGCATGGCACGTCCCCGCGGGCGCTCCGACGGCTCAGTCAGGACGATGGGTACAGGGGCCCGGCGCAGAGCTCTTCGAAGCAGTGCAAAAAGAACTCGGCGGCCTGCCCTTCATCGCCGAAGATCTGGGGTTAATTACACCCGACGTCTATGCGCTGAGGGATCATTTCAAGTTGCCTGGAACTCGGGTTCTTCAGTTTGCCTTCGACGGTCACGCCGACAATCCATATCTCCCCAGCAACTTTGTCGGCAATACGGTCGCTTACACTGGCACGCACGATAATCCTCCGACGCAGGAATGGTACGAACAGTTGCCCGAGTACCAGCGTCAGAACTTCTGGAACTACCTGAAACGTGCACCGGGCAAGAGTGAAGACGCCGCTCCGTTACTGATGAATCTGGTTTGGTCATCAACGGCAGCATTGGCGATTGCGCCATTGCAGGATCTCCTGAATCTGGGAGCGGAGAGCCGCATGAATATCCCGGGCAGCGCCAGCGGAAATTGGCGTTGGCGTTTTCTGGGCGATACGACTTCGCTCCCGGCTTTTCGATGGTTGCGAGAACTGACGGAAATGTCGAAGCGCGCCGAGCCGGGAGCGATCGATCAGTCAGCAAAGTTTGAACGCTCCGATGTCTCCAACGCGATGTCGGCTCAGGTTTGAGCGTCGGCATCGCACAAGGCGCACAGGAGCGGCAGGATACCATAGGACAAGGCAGGGCCATGATTTCTACCCCAACAGACGTTCGCACAGCGAAGGCAAGCGAGGGAGGTGTGAAGGACTCCACGCAAGATCTGAGCATGACGGTTGATCGCGAGCGCTCGGACGGAGGGGACGAACCCGCGAAGGCCGCGACCTGGGAGCAAATCGAGGGAAGCCCCTTGCCGCTCGGCGCCACCTGGATTGAAAAGGATCAGGCCTTCAATTTCGCCATCCATGCAGAGCACGCAGACAGTGTGACGTTGTTGCTCTATGCTCCGCCTGAATTGGTAAAGCCGGCGTTCGTCTACCGTTTCGATTTCTTGCGGAACAAGTCGGGCCGAGTCTGGCACTGCCGCATTCCGATCAAAGAAATCGCTGAGTGCCGCTACTATGCATACTCGGTGTCCGGAGAAGACCCGCCCGGCGTACATGGCTTTGATCCGCAAAAGGTATTAGTGGACCCTTATGCGAGAACTGTTTTCTTTCCGCCCGAGTTTGACCGCAGGCTGGCCATGCGGGAAGGATCGAATGCAGGAATGGCACCGCTTGGCGTGCTGATAGGTCACAGACCGGAGTTTGATTGGGGGATGGTCCCCCGGCCGCCCCATCATGAGGCTGATGCAATCATTTACGAACTGCACGTAAAAGGTTTCACAAAGAACCCGAGCTCGGGTGTCGATCCCTCTCGCGCAGGCACCTTCGCCGGCCTCGTCGATAAAATTCCCTATCTCAAGGATCTCGGCATAACAGTCGTCGAGTTGATGCCGATCTTCCAGCGGGATCCTCAGGAAGGCGATTATTGGGGCTACATGCCTCTGAACTTCTTTTCTCCTCATCAGCAATATTGCAGCGACTGCAGCGAACACCACAGCGAATTCAGGAAGATGGTGAAGGCGTTTCATGAGGCGGGTATCGGCATCGTGCTCGATGTGGTCTACAACCATACCTGCGAGGGGGATCACAGAGGCCCGATCTACAGCTACAAAGGGTTGGGCAGCGCCAGCTATTACATGATGAGCTCCGATCCGGCCAACCCGTATGCCAATTACTCAGGCACAGGCAACACGTTGAATTTCGGCAGGGGACACGTGCGCAAAATGGTGACAGATAGTTTGCGTTATTGGAAAGAAGAGACACATATTGACGGCTTCCGCTTTGATCTGGCGTCGGTATTTGCCCGCAATGCCGATGGATCACTGAATTGGGGGCGCGCTCCCATTTTCGCCGAAATCGCTGCAGATCCGGTGTTGGGCCCATTGCGCCTGATCGCCGAACCGTGGGACACGGGAGCTTACCAGCTCGGACGAGGTTTTCCCGGCATTACCTGGCTCCAGTGGAACGGAAGGTATCGCGATGACGTGCGCCGTTTTGTAAAGGGGGACGCGGGCATGGTGCCCGATCTTATGCGGCGGATCTATGGAAGCGACGACTTTTTTCCCGACAGCCTCGATGATGCCTATCACGCCTTTCAGAGTGTCAACTACGTGACTTCGCACGACGGTTTCACGCTCTACGATCTGGTGTCCTACAACGAAAAACACAATTGGGCGAACGGCCAAAATAACCAAGACGGAATGAATGAGAACTATAGCTGGAACTGCGGCCATGAGGGAGATGCGGCCGCCTCTGCCGAAGTGCTGGCGCTGCGCCGGAAACAGGTGAAGAACTTTTTCTGCCTGCTGATGCTGTCGAATGGAACTCCGATGTTTCGAGCGGGAGATGAGTTCCTGAATACGCAACTCGGCAACAACAATCCCTATAACCAGGACAACACCACGGGATGGCTCGACTGGTCTCAGCTGCAAACCAATCGAGATATTTTTCGCTTCTTCAAGAGCATGATTGCCTTCCGCAAGAGCCACCCGACGCTAAGTCGCAGCCGCTTTTGGCGCGAAGACATTGCCTGGTATGGCACCGGCGCCGCTGCCGACTTGTCTCATGATTCTCACAGCCTCGCGTTCTGTCTCCACGGGGCTTCTCAGAACGACCGGGACATCTACGTAATGATCAATGCGTACTGGGAAGAATTGGAGTTTCACATCCAGGAAGGTACGGCACCAGAGTGGACTCGAATCGTCGACACTGCGTTGCCGACCCCAAACGATTTCTCGAACTCTGTTAACCCTCTACAAACGTTGAGTTATCGCGTAGCCCCGAGATCGGTGGTTGTCCTGCTTCGGTTGCGATAGCGGAGACTCCTCGTGGCGAAACATCGATGGCGAATCACGAGTAGATCCTTTCTGCATATTCCGTATCAGCGAAGAAGTTCGCTCGAGCTTGCCAACTCCATCACATCACTCAAAAGGGTGGGCGAATTCGCTGGCGCAGCATTTGCACCTCAATATCGCCCAATGGATTTGTCTCTTTGTACTCGATAGAATGCGCGTTGTTGAGGTCTGCGCATGCAGGCGAAACTTCACTCACGACCTGACTTGTTGCTCCTTCTGTCTTTACTGCTGGTCATCTTGTTGGATCCGGTGATGGACCAAAGTGGCTGGCGCCGGCTGGTACTCGCAGCCCTCACGTTCATTCCGGTGATTTTATCCACGCTCAGATTGTTGCAAATAAGAGTGTGGGTGTGGCCTCCGGTTCTGTTAATGACGGGCGGCCTGATCTTCGAAGTGGCAAGTCACATCTCCCCTAGCCCGACACTAGAGGGTATTCGATGGGGATTTCTGACTGCGTTCTTCGCGGTTGCTGCCTTGGGGCTGTTCTCTTACCTTAGGAATTCTCGTTTAATCACTCAGTCGCACCTTTTCACTGCCATAAATATTTATCTGTTGCTTGGGATGCTATGGGCATCGATTTATTGTGCGATAGACGCGTTTTATCCGGGTTCAATCCAGTTGGGAAGTCACCCAGCCGACCGTCAGAGTGAACTGCTTTATTTCAGCCTGACAACGCTTACGACGACTGGCTATGGCGATGTAGCGCCGGTTAGCGGGGAAACGCGCATGCTGGCTGCACTGGAGGGAGTGACCGGAGTTCTCTACATAGCGATTACAGTGGCCATTCTAGTAAGCAGGTTCGGGAGCGAGCTTTCAGATTCGTATCATGGCAAGTGACGCAGCTAACCATAACCATCCTTTTCATAAACGAGAGCGCCCGCCTAAGCCATCCTGTAAAGTTCTGCCTAATCCACGGCATCCGGCCGCTCCGGTACGCTTGGTTCAATCTGTTTGATGGCCAACGTCGCAGCGTGGGCGGGTCTGGTTTCTTGAAGAAAAAGTGCGACCAGAAATAACAATCCGCTGCTCGCTACTGCCAACCACATGGTTTCTGCCAGACCATGTTTCTGTGCCAATGTGCCGGCCAGAATCGGCGCGGCCGTCCCGCCCATAATCTCTCCGGCTAGCGTTGAAAGGCCGATGGATGTGGCACGGAATTGAGGCGGCACGCTCTCCGTGGGCACCAGAACCAAAACGACGCTGGCGATGGCCTGCCCGGAATTGGCAACGAAAACGATAAGCGCCAGCGCTAGTGGATAGACGTAGAGCGAGGGCACGAGGAAAGCGAACGGCACCACGGAGGACATGGCCGCCATGACGAGCAAGAGCGGTTTGCGGCCCCAGCGATCGGAGAGTGACGGAAGCAGAAAGCCGAGGAAGAAGCTGCCCAGTCCGCTGGCTCCGAGGAGGAATCCGGCGGTGGTTGCGGACTCGTGAACAACCTCCGTGATGTAAAGCGGCGCGAACACATTCACCGCGAACAGCCACGACATAAATGCGGTTGCTCCTAAACAACACAACCAGATGTTGCGATAGCGGAGGATGGAAATGTACTCCGACAATGAAGGTTTCTCCTGAATGCCGCTTCCCGCGACCGGTTCTTCTACGAATTTCCAAAGCAGGACAGTCATTACCAATCCGGGGGCACCCGCTACGAAGAATGCCGCCCGCCAACCCCAGTGTGCCGCAACTTGGGTCGCAAGCACTGGGGCGGCAGCAAGGCCGACAAGCGCCGCCGCGCTGACCACGAACCCGATGTTTCGTCCGCGGCGATCGGACGGAGAGGACTCTTCGAGCAGCGCCGTCATCGTGGACCAGGCCGGTCCCCCTGCCGCTCCCATCAGGGCTCGCACGAGCAGCAGTTGATAAAAACTCTGCGCCAGGCCGGACGCCCAGGAGAGGATGGAGAAAGCAAATACAGCGGGAACCAGGATAGGCTTGCGGCCCACGCGGTCAGACAAAGCGCCGAAAAAAAAAGTGGAGACAGCCCAGGTGATGGCAAGCACTGAGGCCACAGTGCCTACTTGCCCGTGGCTGAGATGAAATTCCGGTGCGAAGTAAGGTGCGAGATATAGCGCCGACATCCGGCCCAGGAAAACCGTGCCCCAGGTGAAAAAGAAAATCGCGATCAGAATCTTTTCGTAGCGACGCGACTGGCCCATGGGGCCGCATCATAGCAAATATGACGGGCGGCGGGCGAAGGAGGTTTGATCTTGGTTTGCGCGGCAGTTCACACGAATCCGCTTCTTCTTTATCGGATGCCGTTTTCGCGGTGACTCGGCGCACGTATAATGCCGCACTGAGGGCACAGGCTTGACGGCGCGTCTAATCGAAAGCTTAACTACTACCGAAACACTCACCGAAGTATTCTCGGATATTTCCATAGTGCAGGCGATGCTGGATTTTGAAGTTGCACTCGCGCGTGCAGAGTCTAGCGCCGGCATTGTGCCGAAATCCGCTGCCGATGGCATCGCCGCTGCCGTCCATACAAATGAATTTGATATTCAGGCCCTCGCTCGACGCACCTTTCGTGCTGGCACGCCC
>JASIEN010000353.1 GCA_030045935.1 Candidatus Sulfotelmatobacter sp. | reverse complement strand
AGGCGATGCACTCCCCGACGCAGAAAATAATGTATGCGACCAATGCGAATGTGACCGAGCGCAGGATCAGCTTTTCTCTTTCGGGATCCTCCCAGATGCGAAACAAAATGTAGTACGCGAAAATAGCCATAAGCAATAGATCAGAAAACGCTACCAGTCCGCGTCCAGGATCTAACCCTAACGGGATGGAAGCAAAGGTAAGCATCAGAAACAAGCTGGCCGCAACAAGAAATGGTGCCGTTCGCCGGATCGGAGGCGTGATTGTAAACCGAAACATTCGGTTCGGCGCCACTTGCCACACATGCAATAAAAACACCATCGGCGGGAGCACGAGAAAAGGCTTCACAATAAAGGAAAGGTCATTGGCTAGCAAGTCAATGCGGTCGGCGCCGATCAGGCCGATGCTGCCGACCAGACAGATATATTGGAGCTTTCGAAACATAAATCTCGCCCGACGTCTAAAGAAGGCCTGGGGACCGTCCCGCGCGCCGCAAGCGGAATGACAAGAGTCCGCAGAGAAGCTGCAGTCTCACTCGCAGGCGTACATAGTTGCTCAGCTTAAAGCGCCCCGTAACGTTTGTCGAATGTCTGCGATAGGCAACCAGCGGCTCAGCAATGTACTTTGTTTTGCCACCAACCAGAGCGTTGACGCACCCGATCCAAGTGTCATGGTGCACTTCGTTTCCATACGGGAAGGGCAAGGCTTCCCTCAACAATGTGGAACGCAACGCCATGGTACAGCCATGAAATTTGCCAATCAGAACGTTCGGCCAAAGTCCTGCGCGAAACTTACCGCGTTGCGCGTAGAATGAATTTCCGATTTCAGTTCCATCCTCGGCGATAAGGGTTGCGTCGCTTGCGATGAGCATCAGATCAGGATCACCAGCAAATTCATCAAGCACCCTTTTGACTTTGGACGGCAGCCATAGATCGTCCTGATCGCTGAGAAATA
The DNA here is from genome assembly GCA_030045935.1 of Candidatus Sulfotelmatobacter sp. GTDB lineage: Bacteria > Acidobacteriota > Terriglobia > Terriglobales > Acidobacteriaceae > Sulfotelmatobacter. The sequence continues at coordinate 2,247 of JASIEN010000353.1, read as the reverse complement.
TGATTTCCCCGGATGCTCGAGAAAGTGCGGCCTCAAATGCGCGCAGAACGCCGCGGTTGCGAGCATTTCGCAAAAGCAGAATACGCGGGTCGTTTAGAGCGAGCACCTCGTCGCGGGTGCGATCAGTAGATCCGTCGTCCGCAACGATGACCTCGTCAGTATCCGAAATCTGTGTAAGGATGGAACGCAGTTGAGCCGTGATATACAACTCACCCTGGTAAGCCGCCATGCAGACCGACACTTTAGGCCTAGTATTCAATCCTAAATTTTCCTTGAATCATGCCGGAACGCTCGGCAGGGGTTCGGATACACTTCCCGTGAGGTATTGCCGCAAGCCGACGTCCCAGGCAGAAAACATGTTTAAACCAATTCTCTTTAGCTCGCGATTCTCCAACACTGAATAGGCAGGGCGAGGAGTCTTAGCCGGAAACTCACCCGGAGCTGCCGCTTCAAGTTTCACGTTTACTCCGGCCAGCGAAAAAATCTCCTTGGTGAATTCGTACCACGAGCAATGGTTTTCCGCTGTCGCGTGGTATAACCCGTAGGATTCGCATCGGCTTAAGGCGACAATCTGCCGAGTCAGGTCGGACGTAGCGGTAGGGCTTACAAATTCATCGTCGACAACCCGAACCTTGCCGCGAGTCCGCGCCAATTCAAGCATCAAATCCACAAAGTTGCGGCCGCCCTTCGCGCGGCACTGGTGCTTGCCATAAAGCGCCGACGTACGTAGAACAAAGTGTTTGGGGTTGAGCGTTCGCACATAGTGTTCGCCGGCCAACTTTGAATTTCCGTACACGTTGAGGGGAAGCGGAGCATCGTCTTCCACGTAAGGCGTTGTCTTTCTGCCATCAAACACATAATCGGTGCTAATGTGAATCAACGTGGCGCCGATCTCGCGCGTGACGAGGGCGAGATTGCGCACACCGATAGCATTGACCGCATAGGCGGCAGCCGGATGCTTCTCGCAATTCTCCACGTGGTGCATAGCAGCGGTGTTAACCACGATGGCGGGATTGCTATTTTGCAGACAATTCCTGACCGAATCGAGGTTGCCGATTTCAATGTCAGCGTGGGTCAACGGCCGTACGGAGTCATGGTTATTTTCAAAAGCGCATACAACATCGCTGCCGAGCTGGCCATTGCCTCCGATTACCGTTACATTCATCAGGCACCGACCTCACTTGTAATGCTGGGGATTTCAAGTCTTTCCTCCAGCGCCTTAAACGTCTGGATATTGGAATAGAGCGTATTATCCCAATCGCGAAACTTGTCCACGTTCCTGATCAAATCGTCGACGATGGACTGAACGCTTCCGGTTGGATGGAAACTCAGGACATTGGCCGCCTTGTCCGTGCTCACCTTATAGTTCCGAAAATCCTGAACGTGTTTCATGTTCAGGCGAATGCGGACATCCATCCGCTCTTCCAACCGGCTTCTCACCGCATCGGCTACCTCCCCAACTGTGTAATTACCGGAAGCCAGGTTAAACACGCCAGAGATTCTGGCGTTGGCTTCGAGCGCTCGAATGTATGCAGTAGCCGCATCTTCAATGGAAAGGATCGGACGCCAGATCGATGGATTATTCACCGTAATGACCTCATCGCGCATGGCGGTCTTGAACATTGTATTCACGATCAGGTCCAACCGCATGCGCGGGCTGTAACCGGAAATCGTGCCCTTGCGCAGACAAATTACGGAAAACTCGTCGTTGGCAAGTTGCAGAGCCGCTTGCTCGCCCTGCAGCTTCGAAATCCCGTAGGGATAGCTGGAACCAACCGGACGCGTTTCGTCATAGAGCTCGTTTTCCGTATATCCGTACACGGAACAGGAAGATGCATAGACATATCGTTTGACTTTGGCATTCTTGGCGATGTAACCGAGGTATGCCGGTGCTGCCGCATTCAAAACGAAGTTTTTGCTGGGGGAGTACTCCGCCATCGGATCATTGGAAAGACCCGCAAGAAATATCACCTGATCGTACGCCTTGAGATCTGTGACACTCAGATGAAAAATATCTTTGTTCAATATTCCAACCTGGCTAGGCAAATGGTTGCCGAACCAGAACAACTCTACAACGTCGACCTCGTAGCCACGGTCAAGAAGCCTTGGAATCAACACCGAACCCAGATACCCGGCCCCGCCGGCAACCAGCAACCTCATATTCGGCTCCCGCTCATGGTGTGAATTTCTGTCTCCCGGGAGTATTGAAAATTAGGCGATTCCGGCGATGCCAGCCAGTCGGACAAT
>JASIEN010000352.1 GCA_030045935.1 Candidatus Sulfotelmatobacter sp. | reverse complement strand
GTCGGCTATCAGAATTCGCGCCTGGTTCGCAACGCCTTTGGCAACAGCTGAGTGATTGAGGTCTGCCGATTTGGCCGAGGTGGGCATAAGCTATGGCGCTAAATTACTGATGCTACCGTTGATCGCATCCTGAATGGCAATTCCATTATGTTCCAAAGTGCTTCCCGTCGCACGATCAAGTTCAACTTTTGCCTTTTCATAGATCGTCATCGCCGTGACCAGATCTAGCTCGGCGAGAGCGAGGTCGCGCTGGGCTGTCATCGTCTGATAAGTCGATCCGGCCCCCAAAGTTTGTTCTTGCTGAGTGATTTCAAAGGTGCGCTGTGCCAGATCACGGGCTTTTCGAGCGGCGCCGACACGCGCGGCCGTCTGCTCAAGTGCATATTGGGCGTTTCGCACTTCAATGCGGATCTGCTTTCGTAATTCTTCACGCCGTAGCTCAGCCTGGCGATATTCCAGCTCCGAGCGATATTGGTCGGCCCTGGCCACGCGATTGCGGATGGGGATATTCAAGTTGAATCCGATGTAATAGTCCGGGGAAGAATTGTTGAAGGCGTTCTCCGCAGCCCCCGCGAAGTTCGTTGGGGCCGTCGACGAATTCGCGCCCAGATTGTAGACCGGATTCAACGGGCCGGCCAATCCCGAGCCTCCGTAGAATCCAACCAGCGATAACGATGGCAGCAGCGCGTTGCGCGCGGCTTGGCGGCTAATCTGACGATTCACAAGATCAACGTCAGACTCGGCCAGTTCGGGGCGATCATTGAAGGCGTGCGCGATGAGGGCCTCCACAGGTTGAGTGGAAGGGTGTGTGGATTGCATGTGGTCCGTGGGAATAACCGCCACGGACTCAAGCACCGGATCGTCGAGGCTCCTGGTGAGCGCATTTTTTATGAGCAGCTCCTGCAATTGCAAGTTGGTGCGTGCCACCGTCAGGTCCTGATCACGCCGGGAGACTTCAGCTTCTGCCCGCATCACATCCATGGCGGGAATGCTCTCCAACTGGAGTTGCTTCCGAGCATTCTCCAGCGACTGTTTCGCGAAGGCCAGCGACTCCTCGTTTACCTGGGCCTGCTCGTATGCATTCACGAGGTCCCAATAAATGTTTTCGATTTGTGTAACCGTGGCGATGACCTGATCTTTGAAAGCGATGTCTGAAATCTTCTTGTCGTTCTTGGCAATTCGCAAATAACGGAGGTTGGGACCAAGGCCAAATCCTGCAAGCAGTTGCTGCTGGAAACTGAAGCGGTACATCGAGGTCAGGATGGGAGACAACGTCTCGAAGGGGCTGTCGGTGGTTTGGCGGCTGTTGTTGAACTGGAATGCGATGCTGGTGCCGGTCGCAAACGCCTGGGTGTAACCAAAGCTCGCCTGCCCGGTGTTGAGCTGGAGGGAGGGCACGCCGTAGATTTGCAAGTTCGCCAGAGGAGTAGTTTGGTGCTCGGCTCCAACTGTGCCAGTAATCGCCGGGTCGTAAGAGGCAACCGGCGTACCGACGCCCAAGGTAGACTGCACCAGGCCGGATGCGCCTGCGCCGGCTCCGCCAGCGCCGCTCGTAGTGCCTCCGGCGCCAGTGCCGGGAGCACCGGTACCGAATCCGCCGACACCGCCTCCTGGCGTGCCCTGCACCACGCCCGCGTTGACCCCTCGAAAAACGCCTCCGGCCTGCGTGCGCAGGATGTCTGTGTCTGCGATCGGAAGGTTGTAACGCGCAATTGCCAGATCGAGATTGTTCTCTAAGGCCAGTTGGACTGCGTCCTTCAAGGACAATTTCAACTTGCCGTCCTGAATGAGCTGGTACAAACGCGGAGAGTTCGTCAGTTGTGATTTGGGCACCTCTGTCGGTGAATATGCCCTCAGAGGGTTGTGAGACTTCGGCATTTCGAAAGATAACGATGAAGACGCGCTGGTTTGTGCCGATAACATGCTGCCTCGGTCAATAGGACCAACAAAGAAGACAAGTGCGATTAGCAACCACCGGAATCGGGACGTGCTCGGGATTCGGCTCATTGTTTCATTGCCTCATACGGCTGCAGCTCGGGATTTGCCGTGTCGCTGACGACCCAGCCATCACGCAACTGAATGGTGCGCGAGCCGTAGGCGGCATTTGCTTCCGAGTGCGTGACTTGGACGATGGTCGTCCCCTGCCGATTGAGTTCGCGAAAAAGTTCCATAATTTCCTTTGCCTGGGAAGAGTGCAGATTCCCGGTCGGCTCATCCGCCAGCAGCAGTGCTGGTTTATGAATCACTGCGCGAGCCACGCCGACCAACTGTTGTTGCCCGCCGGACAGCTGGCTGGGAAACAAATCTTTCTTGGCGACCATCTGGAAGCGGTCAAGGGTGTCCGCGACCAGGCCCTGCCGTTGCCTTGTGGGGATGTCTTTATAAGAGAGCGGCAGATCGATGTTTTCGCTCACAGTGAGGTCATCGAGCAGGTGATAACTCTGAAACACCATCCCCGTGTTGCGCTTGGCCAGTTCGGCGCGCTGCTTGCGTTTCATCGCGTGGACCGGCTGGTCCCGAAACCAGTATTCGCCCTCCCAGGCGTCATCGAGCAATGCCAGCACATTCAATAAAGATGATTTTCCCGCCCCCGATGGCCCCATGACGGTGATGAACTCGCCTTGGCGAATTTCCAGATTGACGCGCCGCAGCACCCAGAACTGCCCCGCCGGAAGTTTGTAACTGCGCTCCAGGTTCTTGAGTTGAATCATGCTTCCTCTCGATGAATGTGACTTTTCATTCGTACCGCAGCGCTACCATAGGATCGACCTTCATGGCTCGCATCGCGGGTATCACGCTCGCCAGAAGTGCGACGCCCAGCAAGACCGCGGATACCTCAAAAAAGGTCCGGACATCATTAGGACGCACACCGTAAAGCAGACTCGACATAAGCCTCGTCAGGCCGATGGAGACTAACAGGCCAAGCACCAGCCCTGAACCTGCCCACGTCAAAGCCTGACGAATAACTATGCGCAGAATCTCCTCCCTGCGCGCGCCCAGCGCCATCCGGATTCCGATCTCTTGCGTGCGTTGTGCCACCGAATAAGCCACCAGAGCATACAGTCCAACGGAGGCAATCAGCAGCGCGAGGCTTCCGATACTCGAGAGCAGCGCCAGAGCGAGCCGGGCTGGGCCGAGCGCCTCGGTTGTCGCTTCTTGCAGTGTTTGAACGTCGTAAATCGCCTGACTCGAGTCCATGCTGAGCACCTGCGTTCGCACGGACTGCGTCAACGTGCCCGGATCGGAGGCAGACCTCAAAAGCAGGGCCATATCGCGGTTTGGGTGTTGCTCAAAGGGAACGTAAATTTCTGGCTCGGAACCCCGACTGAGATCGTCCAAATGCCCCCAGTCCACATGCTTTGAGTCGCCGACAACACCGACAATCTGCAATACATCGTTGGTCGGCTCCGAGGAGATATTTGAGATATCTCTGCCGTAGACGTTGTGGAGTTCGATTTGCTTTCCTACCGCATCCTCTTTGGGGAACCACGTCTGCGTGAAGCTTTGGTTGACGATCGCCACGCCCCCGCTGGCTGCTCCGTCCGTGTCTTGAAAAAAGCGGCCGCTGCGCAACGGAGTTCCGACAGTGGAGAAATAATCCGGACTTGCGATCCGATAGTATGCGTTGGCCAGACCACTGGCTGATGTTAGAGAGCGACCGGGAATTGTGAAGTCGCGGGTGGATCGCCGGCCCAACGGCGGGGAGGAAGCGATGGCAACGTCAGCAACTCCCGGGAGCGCTCGCACACGCGTCGATAGATCATCAAAGAATCCCGCAATCTTCGCTGCACCGGAATATCTCGACGGGGGAATCTCAATCCGCATCGTAAGCACATGGTCCTTCCGAAAGCCAAAGTCCAACGCGGTCAACTGGCGGTAGCTGCGGACCATGAGACCCGCGGCGACGACAACAACAAACGCGAGAGCCATCTCGGCATAGACCAGGAACAGCCTCGCGCGGCCACTCCTGCGGTCGGTCGCAGAGCGAGTTCGCCGGTGGAGCAGGTTCTCTGCGGTTCCTCGGCGCGCAACTAAGAGTGCCGGTACCATGCCGAACGCTGCCGATAGAAGCAGTGCCACAAGCATCGCGATGAGAAATGCGATTGGGCTGGCGTGCACCTCCGCTTCCTCGCCGATGAAGAAGTCGGGCACCAGCGAAAGAGTCGGCTTGAGCGCTGCCAAGCCGAGTGCACAGCCCAGTCCGCCAGCCACGACTCCCAAAATAATGCTTTCCACTAGAAACCGCCGGCTTACCCGAAACCAGGTGGCCCCGAGTGCAAGACGAATTCCGACGTCCCCCTGCTTCGAGAGAACCCGCGCCAGCAAGAGATTGGCAATGTTGGCGGCCGCGATTAGTAACAGCAGTCCCGCGGCGGCGAGCAAAACGTAAAGAGCAGTACGAAGGTCTCCAACTACCAGGGAACGTATGTTGAGTCCTACATAAACCAGGCCCGCGTATTCAGGATTTCTGCCTTTGTATTCAGCCTCCACCCGGTGTGCGATAACCTGCAGCTCCTGGTCGATCTGAGTCTGAGAGATCCCCTTCTTGGGAATTCCAGCCACTCGCACCGTCCGTTCGCTTCGATCGGTCGCGGCAGGATCCAGGTGCAGCGGGACGTAGAGATCGGCGCCCCACTGTTGAAAGCGCCGCGGCGTGATGCCCACGATCGTGTACGAAATCCCGTCCAACCGGATCGTGCTTCCAACGATTCTCGGGTCCTGGCGGAATCTTCGTGTCCACAATCGATAAGTCATCACGGCGACATTCTCACCGCCGGGCCGGTCCTCCTCTGCCGTGAATACCCGCCCGTAAATCGGCGCGGTTCCATAAAGCTGGAAGATGTTCGCGGTAGCTCGGACGACGGGAACGCGCTCCGGGGTTCCTGCGTGAGCCGTGGTCTCCTCCAGAGTCGGACTGAAATACGTATTGGCAAAAAGCCCGTCAAACGATGTTTGTGCGTGGACAAGATCGAAATATTCGGGCGCCGAAAAAGACCAGGTTTCCGATTGGAGGGTTCGGAACTGCTGGCTCAGAATCTCAGCCTGGTTGGTTTGCTCGCTAGGCCCAAAATGGATATACGCACCATCCAGAATGCAATAGAGTAGGGCAGTAGCTCCGACACCAAACGCCAACGTTACGATGGCCGCAATCGAGAAGCCAGGCGCCTTAGCGAGAGCGCGCAAAGCCTGGCAAAAGTCTTGAAACAGATTT
>JASIEN010000351.1 GCA_030045935.1 Candidatus Sulfotelmatobacter sp. | reverse complement strand
CGGGGAACGCGCATATTGCAATCCCCGGTTCTCCCTCTTCGGAGTGGCTACTAACGGTTAATGCGGTGCTGCAAAGCGCAGGCGCCTGTCTCTAGTTGTTCTGCTTACGCGTAAGCGATGAAGTTTTTCTTCATCCAGTGCTCGTCGCGCACAATCTGAATGTTGTGCGCCGCGCCCCGGATGGCCCTGGTGGTCAGGCCGCGGCTATTCCAGGCGACAGCCGCCCCAAACCCAACCGCGCCGCCAATTAAACCAGAGGCCAGCGCACGTCCAATGGACTTGTTTTTTCCCGATCGGCTGGCGAGCATGCCAAGCAATGCCCCGAACGCGGCCGCGGGGCACGCCGACCGGGCGGACGCGGCAAGGTACTGCCTGAGGGGTGCGCCTTTCAGAAACTCCTCCTCGCCGGAACGGACTCCCTCCCATCCGGAATTCAGGACGTTTCGTCCATGTTCAACTTCAGATTTCGACCAGGTTCCGAGACCCATACACAATTTCCCCCTACAGGCGGCTTGAAGAACACCCTAACTCAGTAGAACACGCGCGGCAAGCCGAATCCACGACAGAGGTCACAACGCACTGTGATCTTTGCGACCGGCTGGCAGACCACAAAAAAGCCCCGATCCGAAGATCGGGGCTTTTTCTGCTTTGTGCTCAATTACTGTGGTGCGTTGGTAATGGGATTGAAGTTTTGCCGATAGCTGAGATTATCGACGTTGCGGAACATAGGTGTTCCGGGCGGCAGGTTCACAGGCTGCGTGAACAGCGGGTCGAAAACGTACTCGCGGTCCGGCGGGTCATAAACCAGGTTGCAGCACTTGAAGGTGCCGTTGGCGTACTGGTTCCAGTAGAGGCTGACCAACGACCCCTTGTACCACAGGCTGGCCTGCGCGTTGGTGCCAGGCATTCCGCCCCAGTCTTCGATGAACCGCAAGAAGTTGTGGACGCCGCCATCCATACCGTAGGCGAATTCCGGAGTCTGGTTCAGGTTGTTGAAGGCGATGGTCTTGCCTCCCGCAACCGCCATGCGGTAGTAGGTGGTTTGCGCGATCCGGTTCGGGGTGGTGGATGGAGTATTCTCGCAAGCACAGGGATTCACCGGGTTGATCATGCTGCCGCTGGTTGTGTTCAGCGTAGCAGTGCAGCCGGCGGCGTTACTGGGCTGGCAGCCCCAATCCTCCCAGTTGTTTGACAGTATGGTGACGGCATCGGCGATAACCGACGCGGCCGAGTGCAGCGGCTCAGCCCCGCCGGTCCAGGTCGTGTCATAAGTGGCGTTGTTCGGGGAGCAACCAAGCGATCCGGCAGCCGGGCAGTTCGAGTTGTAGTTGCCGTCCACGTAAACCGGGTTCTCCGAGGCCACGGTGAAACCGCCGCAGCCAGTGGGGTTAGCCGCGTTCTGTACGCAGCCGCTGGCCGCCGGCATGACAGGCAGGTTGCCAAGAGAAGCATCCACCAGCTTCAGCGCATGGCGCGCGCCGGTGACACGATTGGCGATGCCCACGCCAGGCTTGACGTCAGAAGTGCCAGCAAGGCCGGCGACTCCGGCGGGGACGCCAGCGTTGGTTGATGGATTCACTCCCGCGGGCGTGGGACTGAGCTGAACGCGCTCGCCACTGACGTTCCTCTGGGCGTAAGGGTTCGGTGGATTTGTGTTATCTGTGTCCGTCACAGTATTGGGCCCGAAAGCATCGCCCACGCCGGCTACGCCATACTTGTCGAGAACAGTGTTGCTGTTTACGTCCTCGGGCGAGACACCGTTGTAGTTGTTGGGCTCGAGAGATCCATTGGGCGAAAAGGGAGCTCCGCCGGCGTAGTTAACGTTGTCTTCAAAGCCATATTCGCCCCACTGCATCTGGCTTTGGTTGGCCGCCGCCGGGTTGGTGAACTGCATGCCGCGCCGGTCGGAGAAGTAAAGAATGTATCCATTCGCGGGGGTATAGTTCACGAGCGGGCCCGAGATGCCAGTATTTCCCAGAAGCCACTGGCGCAGGTTGCCCACGTCGAGTTCGACGATGTTCATAACCCCGTTAGGCGTTCCCGTGCCCGCGGTCGGGCAGCATGTATCGTTGACTTCGCCTTCGCGGGCGTCATAAAGGTTAATGGGATACCAATTGTATTGCGACGAGCAACCCGCGGTCAGGTTGGCGCTGTTGCAAGTAGCATTCCAGATTGCCGCGCTGGCAGTTCCCGAGTCGTAGTAGGTACCGGCTCCGGTCAGGGGATAGTCTACGGGCACCGAAGGCTCGCCGGCGAGCATGCTGTCTTTTGTGGCTTCGAAATAAAGAATCGCGTTCCTGTGGTCGGCGAGCGAGTTGCAACCGATGGCGTTTGCGCCGACTGCATTCAGGGCGTTCGCAGCCGTATTGTAGGTGTTGGCGTTGTTCGGATATTTTGCTACTGCGCAGTTCACGCCCGGCTGGTTGGGAACGTTCACGCCGCGCGCAAAGCCCAGTGACAACCATTCCTTCGTTACACCAACATAGGCCCCGGCATTATTCAAAATCTCAACCCGCAGCCATCCGCCGATGAGCGGCCACTCCATGCTATTCGGGTTGGCTCCGCCTGTCGGGTTGGTTTCGTTGTAGTTGGTGAACGAACTAGGACCAGGAAACGATTGCGGCGGCCACTGCGGGTATGCCGTCGGGGGGAAGTTGAATGTGGCACTCGCCGCTCCTGGGCCGGCATAGTAAGGCGGGATGATAAAGTTGCTGTCGGGCTGCACACCAATCGTACCCGCGTCGTTGCCAGCAGCCACAATCTGGGGGCAGTAAGCCACGCCCGTGTTCGTGCCATTAAAGTTGTCGGTGATGTAGTTAGCAGTAGCGGTTGACCCGGCAAGGGTGCTGGAGAAGGTGAAGTTGTAGTTCGCCTTGAGGGGATTGCCGAAGGTTGTAGTCAGTGCGTAGTGATTGCCGACGCACCAGGCCTCACCAAACGAGTAATAGTGGCCGGTGGCGGCAGGGTAGACCGCTCCCACTTGAATCGCATTGCCCTGTGTGCCGGGGCTAGCTGTATCGGCGCCCTGGCGCAGGTTTGCCAACACGGTCGGCAGCGAACTCACCAGTTGAACGTCTTCGGTCTGATCCCCGTTATATTGCGGAAGGTGTAATCCGTCTTCCGTATCGGCGAGGATGATGCGAATCTGCGCCTGGTTGGCCAGGCGCGACGAGCCCAGTAACGATGTCACCGACTCACCCGGCAGGGGCTGGCGGATGAGTTGCACGGCCGAGGTCGTGCCCTGAACGAAGGGCAGAGTCAGATCCGTAGCGCCCGTCGAGTTGGTCCCATCACAATTTGGGTTGGCGACCGGGCAGTTTGTGCCCGGGCCGTTGCCATCAATAATGTAACTGTTGTAAGTGCCGGTGGAGGTACTGATCCACGTCGACGTGTTCTGTGCCGATCCGTGGCCGCCAGTCACGCTGCCATTGGTCGCTCCTAGAGCAGTAGTGGCGATGTCAACGCAGGTAGCGCTCGTTGTTGCATTTGCGACGTTGGCCAACTGTGCGGCGCAACCGTTAGCCGTAGTGGGAATCATGACCGTGCCCTGATTGTCATTGCCCACCGTGGCCACGCCGTTATCCATCTGTTCGCGAATCACGTTTCCGAACGCGCTCATCTTGTCGCCAAACACCAGGTTCGCGCCGTTGGCGACACCGATATACAGATCTCCGTTCGTGTGCACACGGCCGGCAAAGCCCAGATTGGGGCTGCGGCCAAAGAAACAGTCGCCGCTGCAGAAGACGCCGAACTGGAAAACCGGAATGAGCGCGATTTGAGCGGCGCGCGTCATGCTGATGGTTCGACCAATATTCGTGCTGTCGTCATTCCGTTGCGCGATAACGTTTAGCTGGATGGGCGCCAACTGCGCGTACAACCCGGCATCCTGTCCGGTCGGGATTTGACCCCAGGAGTAGGCCAGCTTTGCGGGCGCATTCGGATCCTGGCAGGCGAACTGAATTGGCGGGACGGCCTGGGGAAAGACCGGGTCCGCTTCGTACAAGCAGCCCTGGCAGGTGAAATTGATTGACGGGTCATTGGTCGGAACCAGTTGATTGACGGCGCAGATTTGGGCCGTGCTGGGCGACTGGATGGTCATGATGGTGCTGGCGATGTCGGAAGTCATCTTTTCCATCGCGCCCTCGGTCGCCCGGTACATGTATTCATTGTTCAGGTCGAGGCCGCCGACTCTCTGCTCGGTGTTGACCATCAGCAGCAGAGAGATCGCGATCCCGGACAAGAGCAATGTCAGCAACAAGGCCGCAATCAGGGTGAATCCGCGTGAGTTAACTTTGGCGCCAGGCATGTTAGTTCTCCTCATTTTCCGAACCAGTTCCTTCCTCATCTTTCGTGATACCGGGGGACAAAACTTCGCTCGAACGCCCGAATCAGTATTCATTCTGCATGGTCATGTTGCGCACCGCGATCGAGGTCTGAAGATCGAGTCCTTCATATCCGCCATATTGCGAGAGCGTGCTTTTTGACCAGGCATCGCGGTTTTGGCTCCTCATACTCATGTGCAGAATATTCACCTTGGTGATCATGGTGGGGCTGTCGCCGGCGGGCATGGGAGAGAGAGACTGACACGTGGCGACAACTCCCGTCGTGCTCATGATGTCGTAGCAAAACTTGAGATAGACCACGTTCTCGGCCACAGGCGCGGGCGGCTGCCCGTTCTGAATGCGGAACAATGTCGGCAGCCCAGTAGAGGTTGGAATGGCGAGATAGTACGTGACGGAGAGCAGCCGTGACATCAATGTCGGCATTGCGTTGCCAACAGCTCCCGCCGCTGCCAGGAGAGTTCCGCTGGTGGCGACCCCTGGCTGATTCAATTTGCCGGGATCGGTGCCAAACGTGACTGCGTAGCAGCCAGCTCCGCAGTTGGTGACATTTGTGACCACTCCGATCGCATTATTTGCTCCGAACTGGATCATGTCTCCCGGCTGCAGCCCGTAGGGATTGGCCTGCCCCCAGATCAGCCCCGGAGGTTGATTATTGACCCCGTAGGTCGCGCCCACAGGCAGCAGGCAGTTGGAATTTTGCGCGGCTGGCAAGGTGAAGGTAACTACATCGGCCGTAGTTAGCGTTGCACTGTAACAGTTCAGTGGCAGATTGATGTCGGCATAATTGAGAGTGATGATATCGGTTGGGCCTTGTGCCGCGGTGACCGTGATTCCGAGATTGGTGCCGGGTATGATCGAGTAAATCGAAGGCGCCCCTCCGTTATAAGCCGGATAAGCGACCGAGCCGCCATTGATGTATGTGCAGGAAGCCCCACCGACTATCGAGCAGGGATAGACAGGCGCTACGGCGCCGCCCCCATTGGCCAGCGCAACAGCGTTGGTCGAAAGACCTGTCTGACCCAAAGCGCCTGCCCCTGCCAGGCTGATGTCTCGTTGTAAAAGATTGGCGGCCGCGCGGAAGTCCTCCTGCAATTCCGCTCTCTGCGAGGTCACCCAGGCCATCTGGGTTCCCTTATTGAACAACATCGCCGCGGCGGCAACCAGCGTGGCGCCGATGCAAGCCGTTATGATCAGCTCGATCAGAGAAAAGCCGCTACTGGAATTGGAGACGCGCCGCATGATTTCCTTTCTAGTGGTAGTACGAGACATATTCCGAAATGGTGTAGGTCTTCGTATGGCCAAAATTGGGGACCGTATAGGTGATCGTGATCGTCACCAGTTGCAGCGTCTGGCTGAATGACGTAATGGTGATGGTGCGCGAGAAATTGGCTAGTGAAACAATCTTGTCGTCGGCAGTACCCAGGATGCCATCAGGCCCCGGCTCGGTCAGGCACTCGGGAGCGTTTGCCGTTCCGGCGGGGTTAGGGCAGACCGCTCCGGAGGCGGTCAGACAAGAGGTATCGTCAGCCGTGCCGATAATGCCGTCAGGGCCGGCACAATAAAGCGGCGAGGTGCCTACAACAAAAATGCCAGATCCAGTGCCGACATTGTTAATCGCGGCGAAACCCAGCTGCGAAGTATCACGCGCGTTGAAAATGCTTTCCATCGCCTCGGAGGCTGCCTGCCGCGCCAGCATGTCTTCCTGAGAAGTTTCCGTGGCGGCCATGGCGACCTCGAGCGTGGCCAGCACGCCCAGCAAACCAATAGTGAGCACGACCATGGCGATCAATACTTCGATCAGCGAGAAGCCGGACTGCCTACACTTGCGTCGGATTGAGACGTCTGTTTTCATTGTTGAACCCAGTTCCAGCCTGCACCGGCCGGATAAATCTGCCATCCGCGGATGCGCCCGGTGAACCCCCACAGGGTGACCGCATGGCCGGTTTGTGTGACGCCAGGGACACCCATATAGACCACGCCGTTATTAATGTTTCCATTGACGTCGCGGGCTGTCCCATCGGGATAAAAGTAGACGGTTGTTCCACCACCAAGGCCGTTCGGCCCCCAGTCAAAGTCGATTGCGTTGACGGCTGTGCCAAAAGCGTCGGGGGTGGTCGGCGCCACGTTTTGGGAGGTGGGTACGTTGGGCTCGACGTTAAAGGTGACATCCGACGGCAAAGTCCATGAGAACAGTTGTGTTCCAGCCGTTGTGGTTTGATTCACTGTGATCGCGCCGCCATTCGGCAGTGGAGCGACCTGGTTCGCGGTGGAAAAGCTGACAACATAAATCTGATTGTCGCTGACCGCCTGGTCGCGGGCGCGGCGCAGTGCACTGATCGTGAGGTTGAAGGCGGTGGTGACGTGCTCCAGTTTCAAGACCGGCTGCAAGCTGACGTCAGTGACCCCCGCGAGGATCAAGAGGATGGTGACAACGAGCATCAGTTCCACCAGCGAATAACCGTGTTGTTTGCGCGACGTCATAGTTGCCGTGTCCGAAAACCTTCTCACTCTAAAGCTGGTGAATCAAAAAGGGGAAAAAGCCTTGCTGCGGAACTACAGTCCAGCCCATATCAAATGGGGCCAGTCTTCATCGTAGGGAGGGCCTAAATGAGCGTCAAAGCACCACGGTGCAACGAAAGACGATTGGTCTTTTGTAATCGAAGTGGTGACCCAGGTCACTGAATTGAAGACGGTGAACTTAGAGGAATTTCGGAAGGAGAGAGTGCTCGCGTCGATGACAAAGGTAACTTGTAGGCGGAACGAGTGTACCCCTACGATGACTCAGCACCTATGACCCTGTCCTGTCTATTGGTCTGCGCGGAGGAGGCCGCAGCCTCGCTGTTGTCGCGCGTCCTGCGCGAGCTCCAAATCAGCTTCGAGCTTTGTCCCGACACGATGCGCGCTTCCGTCCGCCTGGCGCAGGAGCGCTTCGATCTGATTGTGTTGAATTGTCCGCGATGCGACATTGTGACCTTGCTAGAAGAGAGCCGCTGCTCCCGCACGAACGCAGATTCCGCGGCGGTGATCGTGATCTCGGAGCATGAGAGCGTCCGCGAGATGTTTGCGGTTGGCGTAAATTTTGTGGTTTACAAGCCGCTCTCTCACGAACGGGCTCTGAGCACGCTGCGAGCTGCGCAAGGCTCACTGCTCCGCGACAAAAGACGTAAAGCCCGGGCCGCCGTGCATGCACATGCGCGCGTCGATTATGCCGGGGTAGAAAGTGAGCCGGCCACTTTGGTCGACCTGGCCGAAGACGGCATGGCCGTGAACTTCGGCAAGAAACTGCCGCCGACCTGCAAAGTTTATTTTCAATTTCAGTTGCCGGGACAGAGGCAAACAGTGCGCCTTTCCGGCTTGCTCGTGTGGCAGGATTGGACCGGCCGCGCCGGAGTTGAATTTGTGGATGTGCCGCAGGCATCCCGTCGCCTCATCCACGACTGGTTACAGAAGAATCTGCCTGATTCCCCGAAGGGCTTGGCTGCAGAGCGGGTGGAGGTCGAGCACTCGATCCGCGAAAGCGAAAGTTCGGTGACGATCAACTCGCATCGAGTGAAGAAGGGTAAAGGGGGAACATCTCCGGAAAAAAGCGATCTCGTATCGCAGCATGAAGCCAAGCTGCACGAATTGAAACTGCTGTCGCGGCTGCGCTCCGAGCCCGACAACCGGCGCGGTCAAAAACGATATGCCTGCCGCATCGGGGCCGAGGTTTACCAGCAGGGAAGCCGTGTCCGGAATTACTGCCATCTCAGCGATCTCAGTCCGGGCGGATGCTATCTGGAGATGACCTTCGCATTTCCCGCCGGCACGCCAGTCGAGATCATTGTGCGCACGCACGAGATGAAACTTCGTCTCAGTGGAGAAGTCAAAGCCTCACATCCCGGTTACGGCATAGGAGTCGCTTTCCGTCTGAACACGAAAGACGAGCGCCTGAGCGTCCTGCAGTTGATTGACTTCGTGGCAGATGAAACCGAAGGCGCAGCCACAACCGAAAACCCGTAAAAGTTTCCCAAGCTCATCTCGTAAATAGCTTTGAAGGGCGCGGCTTCCAGCCGCGCCATCCGAAGCCCGCTGAAGACCTGGGCCTTAGCTCTGAGGAAAGGCGTCAGCTTTCCTTTTGCTCGCTCGCCACCGCCATCGCCGGTAGCGCAACCAGCTGCAAGACCACTGAAAAAGCCACCAGCGCGGGAATCGACCTGTCGTAAAGCACTCCCATGATTGCGCTGCCCGCGAACCACGCAACGCCAAAGCCGGTATCGAATACTCCGAATGCAGTACTGCGTTTCTCCGGCGGCACGATGTCCGCCAGCGTTGCCTTCAAGCAGGAATCTTGTGCGCCCATCCCCAGCCCCCACAGAATCATTCCGGCCAGCGCCGGCCCAGGCCCATCCAGAAACACCAGTGGCGCGAAGAATGCGGGGATGCCAAATGCAAGAAAGAGAATCGGCGTGCCGAACTTGTCCAGCAGTCTTCCAAAAATCGGCGCAGTGATCGCGCCCGTAGCCATGGCGATCGCATAAAACACCGGGATCGTTCCTTGCGGAACAATGGCTGTCTTCTGGAAATGAAATGCGATCAGAGCAAAGTCGGCAAACCCGGCCGCAATGAGAGCGCCCGCCGCCATGTAGAGCCAGTAAGCTTTGGAAAAGCCTTTACCGCTCAACTGCAGCGCTGCCCGCGTCTGCCATTCATGCGGACGCCGGTAAACAAACCACGCCACAAACAGGACAGCGAGGCACAGCAGCGCCGAAATGAGCAGCACGGCAAACGCGTGCTGATATCCGCCGTGCCGGTACAAAACGTAAGCCGTGATCAGTGGGCCCAGAGTTGCGCCAGTTTGATCGAGAGCTTCATTCATTCCGAAAACCCAGCCCTGGCCGATGAAGTGTCCGGCCTGCGACAGCATCGATTCCATCGCCGGCTTGCGGATTGCCTTGCCAGTGCGTTCAGCGACGACCAGCGCCGCTGCCATCGGCCAATTGCCGGCTAAAGCCATCGCTGGAACGGCGAACATGTTCACGGCATATCCGACAAAGGC
>JASIEN010000350.1 GCA_030045935.1 Candidatus Sulfotelmatobacter sp. | reverse complement strand
TGAAACAGATTTCCCATGAGTTACTCCCACTAGCCAACAATCAAACGCACAGCCGATCATTCGTACCGCAGCGCCACCATAGGATCGACCTTGGCCGCGCGGCGCGCGGGAATGCAGCCGGCAAGGGCCGCAACTATTGCTAGTACTAAGACTACCGCGCTCAGAGAAAGCGGATCGCTGCTCTTCAGTCCGAACAGGAAGCCATGTAACGTCTGCGAGACAGTCAGCGCCAGCGGAATCCCGAATAAAAGCCCGATTGCCACCAACACCATCGCTTCACGAAGCACCATCTCCATCACATCGCCCCGGCGAGCGCCCAGCGCCATGCGCACGCCGATTTCGCGCGTCCGCCCCGCCACGGTGTACGACATGACGCCATAGAGCCCCACGCACGCCAGCAGCAAAGCCAGCCCGGCGAAGAACGTGGAAATCCTGGCAAGCAGAATCTGATTGGCCGCGCTGTCCGAAACTAGGCTGTCGAGCACGCGTATAAAGTTGATCGGCAGATGAGGATCGACCGATTGGATCCCATTGCGAATGTCGGTAATCGCCGCAGAAGGCCCTCCGGAAGCTTGTGCCTCGAACACGAGGCTCGTATACGCGGACTGTTGAAAAGCCAAATAAAATCGCGGCGCCACTTCTTCGCGCAGGTTCCATCCGTGATCCTTGGCATTGGCGGAAACGCCTATCACCGTAAGCGGCTTGTCGAGCCAATCCTGGTCGTCGATCTTGAATTGCCGCCCAATGGGATTCTGGCCCGCGAAGAAGCGCTTGACCATGGCTTCATTCACCACCACAACCCGCGTTGATGTCGCCGTGTCCTGAGCTTCGATTCCGCGCCCTGCGAGAACCGGAATGCCGACAACCCCAAAATAGTCTGCGCCCACAAAATCTTCATATGCGCTGCGATTCTTGATGTCGTCGGTTGCGTGTCCCGGAATGATGAGGGCATCGTTAGACTCCGTGCCGCCGAACAGTCCGTTCTCGGAATAGGTGACTGCGCGCAATTCCCCAACACTGGCCAGCCGGGAGGTAATCTCAGTCGCCAGCCGGCGCATTCCATCGATCGAGTAGCCGGCGGCAATGGGATCGACACGGGCAATTACCAGACGATCGCGGTTATACCCGAAGTTTTGTGTCATCAGGTTTTGCAGGCTGCGCACCAGCAGTGTAGCGGCAAACAAAACCAGCAGCGAAAGGGCAACTTGCGCCGCGATCAATCCCTTGCCCCACCCGAATCCCGAGCCACTTCCGCGCGTCGAACGGCTCGCCTCTTTCAGCGTGGGAGTGACGCTCACACCCAACGTCTTCAGGGCGGGAACCACTCCAAACAGGACCCCGGTAAACAGAGATACGACAATCGTGAAGGCCAGCAGGCGCGCATCCGGAGACAAGGGCAAGTCAACGTTCGATCCAAGAATCTGGACCAGCAACCGCACACCGAACACGGCCAGCAGCGAGCCGGCAACGCCACCAATCAGTGCGAGCAGGATGCTTTCGGTAAGCAACTGCTGCACGAGACGGCCCCGGTGGGCGCCAATGGCAAGCCGGACGGCAATTTCGCGGCCGCGTGCCGCAGCCCGCGCCAGCAGCAGGTTCGCGACATTCACGCAGGCAATCAGCAGCACGAGGCCGACAATCCCCATCAGCAAAAGCAAGGGAATCCGATAGTCACGGCGCAGCTCCGATAACCCAGTTCCTCCGGCTGAGACATTGATGTGAAGATTACGAATCTCGTTTCTGTCGTCAGAAGAAAGCCTGGCGCCGAAGTCTCCCTTCTGCACTTGTTGGAAGATGACATTCAGCTCGGCCTCCGCCTGGATCGCGGTAATGCCGGGCTTCAGTCGCCCAATTAAAGACAGCCACGAAGTGTTGGGGGCATTGCGCCAATGACGCCCCCGTACAATCTCGGGCTGCATGCTGAGGGGAACATACAGCGCCATTCTTTCGCCGACCACGTCTCCCTCAAATCCTGCGGGCGCGACGCCGATAACGGTGAAGGGAGCATCGTTGAGTCGAATCTCACTGCCAATGATTGCGGGCGAAAGCGCAAACTTGCGCTGCCAGTAGTCGTACCCGAGGACCACGACGGGGTTGGCATTTTCCGCAGTGTCGTCGGAATCGGAAATCAGGCGCCCAGCCGCGGGCTCAAGCCCGAGCACGCTGAAATAATTCCCGCTCACCATGCGCCCGGTGACTTTTTCGTCCAGGGGGCTGCCCTGTCCGGTTCCAACCTGAAGGCGACGCTCGTTCGCGGCCGCGCTCAATCCGCTGAAGACCGAATTGCGGTCGCGCAGTTCCCTATATAAAGGATAAGAAAAAATATCAATGCGCGGCGTCCCGTTGGAGACTCCGTTGACGAGGGTCGGACTGCCCACCACGACCAACTGTTGCGGATCTTTGACAGGCAGCGACTTAAGCAACAGCGCGTTCACCACGGTAAAGATTGCCGTGTTCGCCCCGATTCCAAGCGCGAGCGTGATAACTGCGACCGCGGTAAACGCCGGGTTCTTTCGCAACTGCCGCAAGCCGAAACGAAGGTCCTGGAATAATTGCTTCATGTTTTTCCTCACTCGTATCGCAGCGCCACCATGGGATCGACCTTCGACGCCCGGCGCGCGGGAATGTAGCAGGCAAAAAGCGCGATAGCACAAAGTAGTGCCGCCACC
>JASIEN010000349.1 GCA_030045935.1 Candidatus Sulfotelmatobacter sp. | reverse complement strand
TGGATCGGCGGCGCGGCTTTCATGAGATGCGGAACGAGAAATGATTTCGTTCTCAGATGCCGGAAAAGCTCCGATTGCAAATACCCAGCTTTCGCATACCAGGAAATTCAGCAACGAGCAAACCGCAATAGCCAAGCCGTTCGCGACCAGGTAGTGCACGTGGCTAAGGCTTACTATCACCTTCATCGATATCAGATTGCCGGCAAGAGAGATTGCGCCGTTGCTCAGATTGAAACGAAGCAGGCGAATCGGCGAGTCATGCCACGATGGGTGCACCCGGCCAGCCCACGTGTAACGCTCGTGCCAGAGGAAGTTGTGTAACACAGCGGCTTCCACGGCGAGCCCAGTAGCCAGAAGATAATCGAGGTGTAAGCCACTCTTAAGCATGAACAACGCACTTAGTTGCACCCCGATTCCCAGCCCACCAACAGCGTTAAATCTGAGCCAGTGCAAGAGAGCGTCGGATCGGCGCACGCCAACTGCATTTTTTCCGATTCCAGCCGTTTTCATCCCAGCTGTTTTCAACGCCCGATCCTTTCCTCGCGATAGAGACGCACTGCATTTTTCGCAGTGAAGAAGACCAGTATCAGCGCCATGCCGGCGCTGCCGATGCAACCGCCCACATCAAAAAGTCCGAAGGTCGCTCCCAGCAGATGGACTCGCGGCTTCCACAACAACGCGAAATTTCCCGTTACCAGCAAAAGGCGCAGTTCGGTCGGCCCGAAACGCCAGAACGAAAGGCGGAACTCTCCCAGCGCATGAGTTGCCAAATAAGACTGGATTGACAGCATGAGAAACGCAACAAGCAGACCCATCGCAATCCACGGGTAGATGCATCCCGAATATGCCAACCCTCCCAGCAAGGCCACTGCGCCAAAAGTGTCGACCATGTGGTCGACGTAGAAGCCGTAATTTGGGCGCAACTCCTGCCGAAAGCGGGCAAGCGTTCCATCCAGCGAATCCCCAAACCAGTTCAGGATCACGCACAAGTTTGCGGCGAGCAGCGCATACCGATTCCAGCGCGACAGCGCATAACACGCGCCCGCCCCGATCTGGGATGCGAGGCCGAGCGCCGTCAAATGATCGGAATTGATCCAGCGGGGAGTGCGCGCTGCCAGCCAAAGCAGACTTCTCTTTTCTCCGTGGGCAAGCCAGCTTTGTTGCACGCGCACTTCGCACGGGTATTTCTTGCTTGTTATTAAGAATGCTTCCGCCGACTCTTCTTGGAAGGAATAAGCTGCAGATTCCAGACCGCTGCTGGTGAGTCGTTCAGGTCGCACAATGCCCTCCGGTTTCGTGATTCCGGAGGCATTTTTGCGCGGCCGAAGTGCAACCACAATGCATTGGATATAAAATGCAGGTCAATCGCACGTCATCCCGCAAGTGGTTTCTATGCTATTCATTAGAGAGCGAGATCAACCGCATCAAGATTAACTTTGCACGATAGGGAGGCCTGTTTTCTGAGTTCCACGTTGTGTGCTACCGACTCGATGAGACAAACAAAAGCGTTTTCCATGGGTTGGTACTTTCTCTTCTTCTTTCTTTCCGGGTTCTGCTCGATTCTCTACGAACTGGTCTGGTTGCGATTGTCCATGGCGCAGTTTGGGGTCACTACAGCCATGGTTTCGATCGTGCTGTCGGTGTTCATGGCCGGACTAGGTTTTGGCTCGTGGGCGGGCGGGGCATGGATTCGGCGCCATGGAGAAAAAGTACACTTTCCTGCGCTTCGCCTTTATGCCACTACGGAGTTGCTGATCGCCGCTTCCGGCATCCTTGTCCCGGCAGAGTTGCATCTCGGACATAGTTTGCTGGAACGCCTTGGGTCCACTTCATCGGCGGCGTATTACCTTTTTTCGGGAATCTGGGTTGCACTGAGCATGGTTCCATGGTGCGCTCTGATGGGAGCCACGATTCCCGTGGCCATGCTGGCCATTGAGCGCACCTTTCACGACGCCCCACAAAAGACAACGCGCTCTTTCAGTTTTCTGTATATGGCCAATGTAGCCGGCGCTGTGATCGGCACCGCATTACCATTGGTGCTTATCGAGTTGCTGGGTTTTCACCGGACGTTGAAAGTTGGCGTGGCATGCAATCTGACAATTGCGATTATTGCCACGCTAGTCTCGCGAAGCTCGCACGAAACGGCAGCTGCAATCCCTGCTGAAGAACGAGGTCTAACAATAACCGCGAATGGAGGAATAACCTCACCTTTAGTTCTGCTATTTGCGACCGGCTTGACCAGTATGGGCATGGAAGTGGTGTGGATCCGCCAGTTCACACCCTACCTGGGTACGGTGGTGTATGCGTTCTCGCTCATTCTGGCCACTTACCTGACTGCAACATTTATTGGTTCTGCCATCTATCGCCGCTGGAGCGTGCGCCACGACCGCGAAAGCTCTCTGCTTTGGACGATGCTGGCAACGGTCTCGCTGTTCCCGCTTCTTACTGCCAGTCCAGCCACTGCCCTGGGGAGCAGCATGCGAATAATCATTGGGATTGCGCCTTTCACGGGGTTGGTCGGATTTCTGACGCCCATGCTGGTGGACCGCTGGGCCAAGGGCGATCCGGCACGGGCAGGAACGGCCTACGCGGTCAACGTGGTGGGATGCATTCTCGGCCCGCTCGTGGCTGGCTTTCTTTTCCTGCCCTGGATCAGCGAGCGCTGGGCATTGCTGTTGCTCGCGGCACCGTGGTTCATGGTTGCCATAGTTTCCGCATTTATGCCGGGAGCGGAGTCACGTTTCGCACCACGGGCTACGGCATTTCTATTAGTTCCCCTGGCAGCAATGATTGTTCTATCGAGCAAAGACTACGAGGGTCTATACCGCAACCGAGGGTTAGTTCTGCGGGATTCCACGGCCACGGTAATTGCCACGGGAACAGGGATGGATCGAAAGTTGTTGGTCAATGGATTCGGCATGACTTCGCTGACGCCGATTACAAAAATGATGGCGCATCTGCCGCTGGCATTTCTCGACCGTCCGCCGCAAAATGCTCTCGTCATCTGTTTTGGCATGGGAACAACCTTTCGCTCGCTGCATTCGTGGGGGATTCCAGTCACGGTGGTTGAACTGGTGCCCAGCGTGCCCAAGTTGTTCGGCTTTTATCACAGCGACGCGGCAGAGATTCTGAACTCGCCCCTATCTCATGTCGTCATCGACGATGGCCGCCGCTATCTCGAGCGCACGCCGGAGCAGTATGACGTCATCACCATCGACCCACCTCCGCCATTGGCGGCTGCCGGGTCCAGTCTGCTCTACTCAGAGGATTTCTATTCTGTCTTGCGGCAGCGGCTCCGCCCCGGAGGCATTTTTCAACAGTGGCTGCCCTACGGCGACCCGGAGGATGTGGCCGCTGTGGCGCTCGCCGTAAGGCAATCATTTCCTTATGTGCGTGTGCTTGGTTCGATCGAGGGCTGGGGCTATCACTTTCTTGCCAGCGACCGTCCCTTGGCGGATCGCGATGCTGCCCAACTGGCATCGCGCTTGCCGGCCAAAGCAGTCTCCGACCTGCTCGAATGGGGGCCAAGCCCCACGGCCGAAGGACAGTTCGAAGATGTGCTCGATGGCGAGATGCCCATCACAGCGCTGATTGCAGGGTCGCCCTCGACTCCTGCACTCAGCGACGACAGACCGATCAACGAGTTTTACAAAGTGCGGCGATCTGCGCGCAAGATCGAGCAGTGGCGCCAGCGGCGACAGTACCAATGAACGACAGTACCAATAAAGGAACCTTGCGCTCCGATCCACGCAATAAACTCCGCATAAGATCAACCCTCTGTTAGGCTCTTGAAGGATTCCCGGTTACTTCCAGTTGCGCCCGGTCTTCGGGCGTGCTGCCCATGAACAGACTTCTGCGCTTCTTCCGGCCTTCGCACCAGCACACTGCCTTTTCGGCGACGTTGCTGCTTATGGGCACCGTGATGCTCTCGCGCGTTATTGGCTATGTCCGCGAGGCGTATATCGCTTACGCTTTCGGAGCCGGGCAGCAGGTTGATGCCTATGTCGCTGCCTTTACCCTTCCGGACTGGCTGAACTACATCGTGGCCGGAGGCGCCGCTTCCATCACCTTTATTTCGATCTACACGCGTTTTCTGGCAGAAAAGCGAGAGGCTGATGCTGAGAGAACCTTCTCTATTGTAATTAGCGTCATGTCGGCAGTGATGATCATCGGCACCATCATCGCTGAAATCGTTACCCCGCAATTCGTGCGCTGGATGTTCCACGGCTTCTCACCTGCCCAGGTCGCGCTCACAGTTCATCTCACGCGCATATTGTTGCCGGCGCAGATTTTTTTCTATGTCGGCGGAGTCGTCTCGGCGGTGCTGCTCTCACACCGTCTTTTTCTTTATCCGGCGTTCGGGCCGCTGCTTTATAACGTGGGAATCATCGTGGGAGGAGTTATCGGCGGGCGCCATTTCGGAATCGCCTCGCTGGCTTACGGCGCACTCGCGGGATCGTTCGTAGGCCCATTTTTGGCTAGCGTGATCGGCGCGGCCCGCATCGGCACGGGATATCGCCTATCGTTTGATGTTACAAACTCAGCATTCCTCGAGTGGGTGCGCCTGTCGATTCCGTTAATGCTGGGAGTTTCGCTGGTCACCGCCGACGACTGGATTCTGCGCCACTATGCTTCGAGCGGCATTGGCGACATCGCGCGGCTCAATTACGCCAAGCGGCTGTTCGGCGTGCCCATCGCGGTTTTAGGCCAGGCGACCGGGCAAGCATCTCTGCCTTTTTTCGCGCGGTTGTTTAACGAGAAGCGCCTGCAAGAATTTGCCGCGACCGTGAACGACTCGGTGTACCGCGTTGCCGCCGCATCGTTCCTCGCCACGGGATGGATGATGGCCTCCGCTGTTCCGCTGATTGACCTCGTTTATCGCCGCGGACGATTCACAATTTCCGATACGCAAACCACGGCTGTGTATTTCTTCTGGTTCTCGCTCTCGCTGGTGCTGTGGTCGGCGCAAGGACTTTATGCGCGTGCTTTCTACGCTTCGGGCGACACACTGACTCCCATGGTTGCGGTGACAATCATCACCGCCGCTTCGTTGCTGGTCTATTCATTTTTGTTTCACAAATGCGGAGTTGTCGGATTGGCCTATGCGTCTGATATCGGCATCGGCGCGAACTTGTTGGCGCTGGCTTTTCTGCTGCACTATCGCAATCTGGTTTCACTGCGAGGACTGCGCTGGGATGAACTAGGAAAGTCAGCACTGACTGCAATCGTCGCGGGTGGCATCAGCTTGGAAGCTGCTCGCAGCCTGACTCCGTTCGTGTCTGGTTACGGCAGCCGGATCGCGGACGTATTACAACTAACGCTGATTTCTGTTACCTGGGCGGCCGCGACGCTACTGGGGTTGTGGCTGCTGCGCTCGTCCTTACCGAATGATCTGCGCCGGCGCAAGACCGCTTATCCAGGAGTGGCAGCAGCGGAGAGCAAAGAGATTCTGGGCGCAGGAAGGGAACCGTAGGGATAGAATAGCCGTATGACTGCATGGCAGGAATATTTCGAGAGCAAGCCCGATGTTTGCGGCGGCGAGATGTATGCAAAGGGTGCACGTATTCCGGTCACTGTCATCCTCGACAGTCTTGCCGAAGGTTCCTCCAAGAAAGATATTTTGCGCAGCTATCCCTCTTTGCAACCTACCCACATCGATGCAGCCCTCGCGTACGCGGCTGAACTGGCGCACGAGGAGCGGCTTCTTCCAATCCGCAGCAAATGAGTTCAAACTCGACGAGAACCTTCCCAGGGAGCTCGCAGATGACCTCGCTCGCCTCGGTCATGATGCGGATACCGTGGAAAGCGAAGGATTGAAAGTAGCGAGCGATATCGAAGTTCTCGAGCGGCTCTGAAATCGAATCGAATTCTGATGACCTTAGACAAGGGGGTCACCAGCCTCCTAGAAAACGAGACTCGCCAGCGTTGCGGCATCGTACTCTTTCGTCCTGTTCAGTCGGGAAGAGGGGCAGTTATTGGATTCGTGCGCTCAAGTTTGCAGAGCCTGCTTGAGATTGACTTGGTGGGCCGTGTAGTTGTCGTGACCACGAGCCGCATTCGCGTTCGTTGATATAGGCATATCAACGAAAAAACAAGGCGGCCATTCGCATACTCTGCGAACGCCGCCGCCAATTGCCTTTAAGCTCGAACTAAGCTCGTGCCGCGACCACCGCCGGCTCGGAAGCGGGAATGCCCTTTTCCTCGCCGTTCGGCTTGCCTTGTGCGGGCTGGCCACCTTTGCGGATGTCGATGCCGCCCTTGAAATATGCGCCATCTTCAATCGAGATGCGCGCCGCCACTACGTCGCCGGTGAGCGAGCCGTCGCTGCGGATATCCACGCGGTCGCTGGCCGTCAGGTTGCCGCGCACTTTGCCCAGAACCACAATCTCGCGCGCATTGATATTGGCTGCAACCACGCCGTTGCGCCCGATGGTCACGCGATTGCCCGCGAGGCTGATCGAGCCTTCCACCCGGCCATCAATATAAAGCGACTCCGACCCGGTTACCTCGCCCTTGATTACGAGCGACTTGCCGATAGTGGCCTGGTCGGCAGTTGTAGTGGTCGCCGCCGCACGGGGGGCTACTGGCTCACTGGCCATAACAGGTGCGCTAGTACCAGGCATAGATGGTCGCTCCGGCTCTCCCGGACGACCGGGGGTCTGAGGCTGATTCGTGGGCTTCCACATGGGTGATAGTTTCCTTTCCTTGTTGGGATTGGGATCATGCGCCGCACTTGCATGACCAAATAAAATTGTACTCCCGCGTCTCAAAATGAGCGCTGTGGAAAAGCTTTATTTTCAGTGGAGTTTCCTATCTTGATACGTACTTCTGTGTTTGACAAACCCGCCGAGCGGTACGCCTCGCAACCCTTTTCCAGCCCTTCACCGTGTAAAGTTTCCCGAAAAAATACTTTCTCGTGACAATCGTCTACAGGAGCTGAGAGGATGCTTTTCGCCGGCATGTCCGTCTAACAAAAGAGGGTTTGTCTGGAGCACTATCTATGAATATGTCAGAGTCCGCTGTAGTCAGCCTTCCCAGTTTGTCTATTGCTCGGCCTCAGCCGGGCGAGTACGCGCCTTATTACGATCACTATATTTCCCTTGTTGAAGGAGAAGACATTCTCGCCGCCCTCGATCAGCAGCGTCGCGAAACGGTCTTATTGCTTTGCGGGCGCGATGAAGAGGATGGAGACTTTCGCTATGCTCCAGACAAATGGAGTGTCAAGGAAGTTCTTGGGCACGTCTGCGATACCGAGCGCATTTTTGCCTATCGCGCACTGCGCATCGCCCGCGCCGATGCTACGCCGATGGAAGGATTTGAACAGGACGACTACGTACGAAATGGCGCCTTCGCCCGGCAGGCACTGAGCGATCTTGTCGAAGATTTTATTGCCGTGCGGCGCGCGACGCTATCGCTCTTTCGCAACCTCGATGAAGCCGCGTGGTCTCGGCGTGGAGTCGCCAACAAGAACGAAATTACGGTGCGCGCGCTGGCTTACATCATCGCGGGACACGAGTTGCACCATCGCCGCATCTTGGAGGAGAAGTATTTCGCGGGCATCGACCGGCAATAATTAGCCGGCTTCAGCCTGCGCTGATCGGCAGTCTCGTCACCTTC
>JASIEN010000348.1 GCA_030045935.1 Candidatus Sulfotelmatobacter sp. | reverse complement strand
GGATCGCCTGAAAAAGTTAGGGAAATCGGACCTCTGCCGGGAAGTTTTCACACCGTGCCGATCCTCCAGCCGGAAGGCTCGCTAAAAGCATATTGGGCGTTCCGCAGCATTGTGAAGCGGCTGCGATGCGATGTGGTTCATATCCCCAACCTGTTTTCCATGCCGCGCGGGCTGCCGTGCCCCTACGTGATGACAGTTCACGACATGCTGGAGCACATGGCGCGCGCCCGCCAGCAGACGGGATTCTGGAGTGCATGGCATCTGCAATGGACGCGGCTGGTTCTAAGTGGAGCGGCGCGTATTTTTGCAGTGTCGAACTTTACGCGGATTGAGATTGAGAAGCTGTTCGGCATCCCTGAGGAGCGCATCGAGGTCGTCTACAACGCAATCGACGAGAGATTTCTGCATGGACATGCCAGCGCGGCTGACCGGCAGGTAATTGCTGAGAGGTATCAGGTGACCTACCCGTTTTTGCTTTATGCCGGCAGGATCAGCCCGCACAAGAATGTTGGGCGGATGATCGAGGCGTTCTCGGCGCTCAAAGCTGAACTGGAAAAAGACGGCGCTTTCCCTGATTTAAAGCTCATCATCATTGGAGACGATCTTTCGGGCAATCCTGAACTGCGACGAACGGTGATTCGCAGTGGAGTGCAGAACGATGTGCGCTTCCTGGGTTTCGTGCCCATCGAAGTGCTGCGCATTTTTTACGATCAGGCCAAGATTTTTGTTTTCCCCTCACTGTACGAGGGTTTCGGCCTGCCTCCATTGGAAGCGATGGCGCATGGCACGCCAGTGGTCACTTCAAACATCTCTTCGCTTCCTGAAGTAGTGGGAGATGCGGCGGTGCTGGTTCATCCGGAAAATGTTTTTGAGCTGATGCGGGCCCTATATCGGGTGCTGATGGACCAGAGCATGCGTGAAAGGATGAAGGAGCGCAGCTACCGGCAAGTGACGAAATTTTCCTGGGAAAAGTCAGTGCGGCGGATCATCGAAGTCTATCGTGAGGTTGCGCTCACCAAAAACAGGCACGCATCGCGGCAGCCGCGTTCCAAAGACGAGACCACTGCCGGAGTTACGTAACATTGATTTGAATTTGATTTTGGGGAAGAAATGAGATCGCTTTAATTCGGTTTGCGATCTTTGGCGTCCGCAAGATAACGTAGGAGCACGGCCTCATCGGCTCGCGTGAGCTTGTCCAGGAAAGACGTATCCAAAGTGCCGTTTTCCGCATTGGGTGGTTTTTCCTGACGCAGTTTGTCACCCAGTTCGGGATCGTTGCTCATGACCTGGATATAGAACCACAAAAAGTGGCGCATCTGGTCCAGTGATTTGCACAAAACCTGGATGGCTTCGGTTTCGGGGAGCGCGCTCAGGGCTTCCATCAGCTCAGGGTCGTTCGGGGCCTGCATGGCAGCGCAGTTCAATTCGCGCTGGATCACGCGCAAATCTTCGGTAACCCGCAACATGCGGGTGTGAAGGTCATCCATCTGGGTTTCCTTGCCCATTGCCGGTTTTAACAAACAATAGCCCGCGGAGGCCGACGGCCGCGAGCACTCTCAACATCTCATCGGCGCTGCCACGCGGATAGATGTCCCACGATCATGCGCTTTCGTAATTCAAGGATTACTTTCGTCCGCGAGGCCATAAAAATCACGCGAAACAGCGTGCCGGGCGAGGCTTTTCAGAGAGCGGGAAGAACGATTCCGCGGGACGTCAACCACTCGGATTCCGCTCATCGGGTCTTTCGACTGCTGCCAGGAGTGCCGTTACCAACTGCTCCGAAGTCATGAGGTACCCTGTCAGTGCTTGCCGGATGTCTCTGACGCGAACTGCCCGACAAACATGTAGAAAGCGCCGCGCTTGTGATACAAAAGCGCGATGCCCTCTGCAGTCACTGACGTCTCACACCAGGAACTTGTTCGCGCGATTGGCCGCTGGAGCCTGGTTGCGCTGGTCGTGAACTCGATCATTGGCAGCGGAGTTTTTGGGCTGCCTTCCACCGTCGCGGCGCTGATCGGGAGAACAAGTATTTGGGCCGTGGTAGCGGCTGGGGCGGGGATGGGCGTCATTATGGCTTGCTTTGCGGAGGTGGCTTCACGCTTCCAGCAGGCCGGCGGACCTTATCTTTACGGCCGAGCCGCGTTCGGGCGTTTCATGGGAATTCAAACCGCGTGGATGCTGTGGCTGGGCCAGGTAGCGGCACCGGCAGCCAATGCCAACCTGTTCGTGATTTATCTTGGCGAGTTTGTTCCACACGCAAGAGATCCCTTTCCGCGAGCTTTAATCCTGACGGTACTTGTTGGATTCTTGGCGGTTATCAATATTCGCGGCGTACGAGCAGGAACCCAGGTCAGTAATTTATTCACGGCAGCCAAGCTCGTGCCCCTATTTGCCGTCGTTGTTTTGGGTCTAGTTGTTCTCCAGAGACATCACTGGGTAATCGCGACAGCGGCTGGAGGTAGCGCCACGACGGACCAGTGGATGAAGGCGGTTCTGCTGATGGTATTTGCCTACGGGGGATTCGAGACGGCGCTGGCGCCAATGAGCGAAGCCAGGAACCCGCGCCGTGATGCTCCGTTTGCACTATTTGTTGCGCTGATTGTCTGCATAGTTATCTACGCTTTGATTCAGTACGCGGTAGTGGGGGTTTTGCCGGACGCGGCACATAGCACGCGTCCCCTTGCTGATGTGGCGAGAATCGCAGCCGGCCCGACAGGCGCGGCTATGGTTGCCATTGGCGCGTTGATTTCGTTTTACGGCTATTTGAGCGCAAAAATTCTCGCCATGCCGCGGGTGCTGTTTGCGCTGGCCGAGCAAGGAGATTTTCCTAAGGGTTTCGCCGCCGTGCATCGGCGGTTCCACACTCCGTATGTGTCGATTCTCACGTTTGCCGCGCTGGTGTGGGTATTCGCTCTGATTGGAGAATTCAGGTGGAATGTAACACTTTCAGCAGTGGCGCGGCTTCTGTATTACGGGGTAGGTTGCGCAGCGTTGCCAGTCCTGCGGCGGAGACAAGCTGAGGGCCCGATGTTCAGGGTGCCGGCGGGAAATTTGCTGGCTGTCGTTGGTGTTCTGCTCTGTTTGATTCTGGTTACACGGGTGGATTTCGGGCAGTCTTTGATTCTAGCAGGAACGATTGCGTTAGCCTTCGTGAACTGGATTTTAGTGAGCCGGGGTTCAGTGGGTTCTTAACAGTGTTGCCTCAAAGGGAGCGCCGAGTT
>JASIEN010000347.1 GCA_030045935.1 Candidatus Sulfotelmatobacter sp. | reverse complement strand
ATATTCACCCGGGGTGGTTGCGCCGATGCACTGAATTTCGCCGCGAGACAACGCCGGTTTCAGGATGTTGGCTGCATCCAGCGAACCTTCAGCCGAACCCGCACCGACTAGTGTGTGCAGCTCATCGATGAAGATGATGGAATTCTGCGACTCCATCAACTCTTTCATGATGGTTTTAAGCCGTTCTTCGAACTGGCCGCGATACTTGGTTCCGGCAACGATTAACGACAAATCCAGAGCCAGAATTCGCTTGTCCGCCAGGAATGACGGTACTTCGCCATCTGCGATGCGCTGCGCCAGGCCTTCCACGATCGCGGTTTTACCGACGCCTGGCTCGCCGATCAGAACTGGATTGTTCTTGGTGCGGCGACACAGAATCTGAACCACACGTTCGAGTTCACCATCCCGGCCGACAAGCGGATCAAGCTGTGAATCCATCGCCGCCTGGGTGAGGTCGCGAGAGAATTCGCTCAATAGAGACGATTCACGCTGGCGCTGCGGCTGAGCTTTTTCTTGGCTGGTGCGCGCCAGTTCCTCGCGGATGCTGGCCAGGCGTAGGCCGCGTTCGTGCAGAATTTCGGCGGCGAAGCACTTTTCTTCGCGCAGCAATCCCAAAAGAAGATGTTCGGTTCCGATGTGGCGGTGAGAGAGGCGCTCGGCTTCCTCCGCGGCATAGGCAAGCACGCGCTTGCACTCGTTGCTCAGCGGAAGATCGACTGAGGTTGAAACCTTCTCACGAATGGTCGTGTGGCCTTCGATCTGCTTTCGGATCGACTCCACAGAGGCGTGCGAGCGCAGAAAGCGGTTGGTCAGGGCCTTGTCTTCGCGCAGGAGGCCGAGCAGCAGATGCTCGGTCTCGATGTAAGGAGACCCGAACTGGCTGGCTTCGTAGCGCGCGAAAAAGATGACGCGCCTGGCTTTCTCCGTATAGCGTTCAAACATATTTACCCTTCCCCCGAACCCCTTCGGCCGAAACTGGAAGTCCATTCGGCCCTGCTGACGTGGGACCCACTCCCGCTCCCACGTATTTGTTTAATCGTTATTATGCAACCAAAACGCTACACTTCCCAAGTACCGAAACGGCCTCAGAGTGTTACCGAAGGAACCTTGCTCCGCCTCCGTCCTCCTGATTCCTTGCATCCTGTCTTACAAAGGAACTTTCGAGTTTACCTCAGCAAGCCAAAAGCGCCATCCCCAAAAATTAGAAATCCGGCCGGGCATGCCGCCAACTTTCTATTTTCCAGCTGGGCTCAAATCCCCTACAACGACTGCGGTAGAACTTCCTGCACGCATCCCTGTGCAAGGCGCAAAACACGATGACAACGCCTCGCAAAAGACAAGTTATGCGTTGCAATGATCGAGGTGAGCTGGTGTTCTAGATGCAGGCGAGAAATTAAGTCGAAGACAGCCTCTGCCGTGTGCGCGTCAAGGTCGCCCGTGGGCTCATCCGCCAACAGGAGCCTTGGCCCTGTGATGAGCGCCCTCGCCAAAGCCACTCGTTGCTGCTCGCCACCGGAAAGTTCGCCGGACCGATGATGTCCACGCTGCTCCAAACCGACCTCGCGCAGCCAACGCGAAGCTTCGGGCGCGACTTGGTGCCAAGCGAACCCGCGAGCCAGCAGCGGCATGGAAACATTCTCGGCGGCGGTGAACTCGGGCAGCAGATAGTGAAACTGCCAGACAAAACCAGTTTCGCGATTGCGAAATTCTGCTGCCTGATCAGCGGACAGGGTACTTAACTGTAACTGAGCGCAATATATTTCACCCTCTGTAGGCCGATCAAGAGCGCCGAGGATGTGTAATAATGTGCTCTTTCCAGTTCCCGACTCGCCAACCAGGGCCAGCATCTCCCCTTGCTTCACCTCAAACGACAAGTTTTCAAAGAGCGTCAAGCCGGTGTCGCCGGAGCGAAATACCTTTTTCAATCTTTCAACACGAAGCAGCGCCGCTGGTTCTCCTTGCTGCCCCTTTAGATGCATCACACTTTGGCTTTGGTCCATCCAGTACCGCCCCTATCCCTCATCGACACAGAGGGTAGGACGGGCCATCTTCTCACATTAGCTGGGTCGCCGGCATGGCCTAGTTGGACCATATGAAACGCGCAACTTCCACTCCGCGGCCGCGAAGCTCAAGCTTAACCACCGATTCACTCTACAAAATACGATCAAATCCAGCCCGCTGCGGTGACAGGCATCACACATTAGATGCACACGAAATGTAAATAACAGCGCCCGTGGGACAATTGTAAGGCGGGTGGCTCGCTTTAGACTTCCACCTGAGCTTTCCCAATCAATTCAGCCAAAGATTCAGAGTAGGGTGCCCGGGCGATGCCCCACTCAGTAATGATCGCGGTGACGTATTCTGCAGGGGTTACATCGAAAGCGGGGTTTTCGATGGAAACGCCGTCAGGAACCATCTGTTTTCCGGCGATATGGGTAACTTCTTTGATGTTGCGCTGTTCAATGGGAATCTGACTGCCATCGGGGCAGGCGAGGTCAACGGTTGAGGTGGGCGCAGCCACATAAAACGGAATACCGTGCTCTTTGGCAAGAACCGCCACGGTGTAGGTACCGATTTTATTGGCCACATCGCCGTTGGCGGCGATCCGGTCAGCGCCAACCACGACGGCCCCGATCTTGCCTTGCCGCATCATAGCCCCGGCCATATTGTCGGAGATGACAGTGGTGGGCACGTTGTCTTTCATTAATTCCCAGGCCGTCAGGCGTGCGCCCTGCAGGAAAGGGCGGGTCTCGTCGGCATAAACATGGATTTTCTTACCCTGCTCGACAGCGGCCCGAATGACGCCCAGCGCAGTGCCATAGCCGGCTGTGGCGAGTGCGCCGGCGTTGCAGTGGGTGAGGACTCCGCCTTGCGATGGCATTAGGGTGGCGCCGTGGCGGCCCATGGCCCGGTTGGCGGCAATGTCTTCGGCGTGCATGCGCTGGGCTTCTTCGACAAGAGCATCCTTGATTTGTGTGATCGGACGAATGCGCAGCTGCTCGAATTTCTCCTTCATGCGCTGAAGCCCCCAGAACAAGTTGACGGCCGTGGGGCGAGTTTGGGCGATAAGCTCGGCGGTATGATCGATTTCGCGCTTCAAGTCGGCCACGGATTCGGCTTTCGAGTTTTTCGCAGCCAGGGCAATTCCCATGGCGGCGGCCACACCGATCGCCGGAGCGCCGCGGACGACCATGGTCTGAATCGCATCGGCTACCTGCTCGGGCGTGGTCGCGGTGACGTAAGTTTCTTCAATCGGCAGCTTGCGCTGGTCGATAAAGCGAACGCCAGCGGCGGTCCATTCGAGGGTGTGGATCATGGTTCAGTTGAACTTAAAATGCGAAGGCCCTGGTAGTCAACCGGGGCCTCAAGACGCACTGAACGCCCCTGCGAAACAACTACAGGATGACTTGGCATCAGCGTTCTCAGCGCGTGCCTCAAAGATGAAAAGCCACTTCTACAGCGATCCTCTTCGCGACGGGTTTCCCATCTTTCCCGTAGGCTGGATCGAATTTCCAGCCCTTCACCGC
>JASIEN010000030.1 GCA_030045935.1 Candidatus Sulfotelmatobacter sp. | reverse complement strand
GAGGAGATCGCAGAGGTGCTGCAAATCTCGGTGGGCACAGTGAAATCCCGGTTGACGCGCGGGCGACAGGCGCTGAAGGAACGGCTTATGCCGTACGTGCGCAAGGTTGGGGCTGAACTGGGTTTGACTGAGCCGGAAGAGCTGGATTCAAAAACACAGATTGCTGCGGGGAGCGGAAGGGTCGAGGTGACGCCATGAGGCACATGGCACGGCATGCAGAGTCCTCTCCAACCAGCTTCATTGCCAGTTCCTGGGCGACGAAGACGATGAAATGCGCGGAAGCGAAAGAATTGCTGTCTCCGTATTTGGATGGAGCCATCACGGGAGCGGAGATGCTCGCGCTGCAGCAGCACCTGGAACAATGCGCGAATTGTGCCGGCGAATACAATGTACTGCGGCGCACGCAGCAATTGCTCACGAGCATGGGCCGAGTGAAAGAGCCCGCCGATCTTGGCTTGAAGCTGCGGCTGGCAATTTCGCGGGAAGCGGCAGAAGCAAGGCGTCCGCGATTTGAAGGGCTTCGTTTACGCATTGAGAATGCGGTGGAAGCTTTTATGGTGCCGGCGACGGCCGGCCTGGCCTGCGCCTTGCTGATCTTCGGGCTCATTACTGCAGTATTGACAACGCCGGGTCAGTTGCAGGCCAACAGTGAGGATGTTCCGACCATATTGAACACCGGGCCAGAACTCGAGCAAAGCGTTTTCGGCACCAACTTGAGCTCGGTGAATGCTGACTCGCTCGTGATTGAAGCCTACATCGACAAAGACGGGCGAGTGCAGGACTACAAAATTCTGTCCGATCCGTCCGAATCGCAGGAACTTCTCCCGCAATTGAAGCGGACGCTGATCTTTACGAAGTTCCGTCCAGCAATGTCGATGGGACACCCGATCTCATCGCGGGCGGTGCTGTCGTTCTCGAAGATCAGCGTGAGAGGGTAAGTCTGCGGCTGCTCGCCAACGCCCCTGTCAAGAGTTTCCATATATAGGAATTGCCGCTCCATGGATGAGTGTCGCGTCATCGCTACATAGAAATACGATCACTTTGGCGATGTCTTCCGGCTTGGGCCACTTGCTGAAATCAGCGCCGGGCATCGCTTTCCGGTTTGCTTCCGTGTCGATGATGCTGGGTAATATGGAATTGACGCGAATTCCGGTTCCATGAAGATCGGCGGCCAGCGAATCGATCATCGCCACTGCGGCGGCTTTTGACGCGGCATAAGCTGCTGAGGCGCGGTCATGTACAAACGCCGCCCGCGATGCGACATTGACGAAAACTCCGCTGCCCTGCTTAAGCATCGCGGGAACGACAGCGCGAGCCAGCACGAATCCGGAGCGGAGATTCAGCGACAGCATCTGCTCGAATATCTTTGGATCCACTTGCCAAAGCGGAGTTCCGCCAGCGTATGCACCGACGGCGTTTACCAGGACATCCAGCCGGCCGCATTTTGCAAGAATGTCGGCAATCATCTTCTGCGTCGCTGATTCGTCGGTGACGTCGACTGCGAAACCTTCAAGCGACGATGCATCCTGCCCGGCCTTTTGCTTGAGGGCGAGGAACTCTTGTTCGTGACGATAGGTGACGATCACTTTGGCGGAGCGGGCGATGAATGCCAGGCTGACTGCTTGACCTAGTCCGCCTGTGCCGCCAGCCACGAGCACTATTTTCTCTGAGAATTGACCCTCGGCGTTCACACTCCTTGGATTGTTGAATTCCTTGCCGGAACCAACAATACTTGCGCTGTTTTGGACCTGTTCCCGCATGCCCTTATGGCGCCTGCCAGTCAAGCGCGTAGATTTCCTGACTGCTGGTGTCACGTACCAGCAGCGGCGAGTCATCCGGCGCGAGTCCCGTCCACGAACCGAAATCTCCCCAGTACTGGCGCACGCCGGTCAGGCTGACCAGCCGCTCCAGCTTGCGATCTGATATGCGTATGCGAAAAAAATTAGGGTCGTCGGTGAGGGTAGTGTCGAAATAGATGTACTGACCGTCGTGAGACCAACTGGGATAACCAATGGGCATGCTAACCAGTTCCTGCCACTGCTGGGTTGCGCGATCGAAGAGCATGAGTTTCATGGAGTCGTTGGTAATGGCGGCAATGTGTCTTCCGTCCGGCGACCATCGAGGAGAGAACAACTGCTTCGCGCCCGGAACCAGCGAGACCTTGTGTGTCGCGAAATCATAGATGGCAATGCCCGGCCCATCGGCCTGCACCAATTCCCCGCCGCCAGCCGCGTTGAGAGTCAGCACGATGGATTTGCCGTCGGGCGACCAGCTGGGATCGTATCCGATTTGCGCGCCCGGGATCAGCTCCCGCAGCTCGGCTCCGTCGCTCGAAATCAGAAAAGCATGCCAGCCGGTCTTGGGGCTGGCGCCCATGAACACGATCTGCTTGCCATCCGGAGACCAGCGTGGGAGCGCAGCAGTTGTTCCTTCTGGCGTAAGTTGCATCCTCTCGCTGCCGTCAACCCGGCTGCGCCAGAGCTGGCGATCTGGGATGGACACGTATGCGACCCACTTTTCATCTGCAGAAAACGCCAGATCGCTTGCCGACCTGCCGTCAAAATACGGCACGAAACCTGTCTTGGAGTCATAACGCAACAGCTCACATCGCGGCTGCGATCCAACCGCGAAAATCCTTTTTCCGTCTCGACTGGCTACTGGAAATAGAAAATCCAATGGGCCGTTGGTCAACTGCACTGGCTTCGGCTCTTCCTTCAGCCATGATCTTTCACGAAGCGCCCAGATGCTGACTCGGCCGTCGCGAAAGCTCTGGAACAGATAGTACTTTCCATCAGGGGTCCACTTGCCACAACACTCGCGCGGCTCGGAGTTCCAACCGGGCAGCAGCGGATGAATATCGGTCCCTTCGCGTGTCATCTCCCAGATCGCACTCTGGCCATTTCTTGGATCAATCACTTCGAACCGAATCCTGCGGCCATCAGGACTAAACCGCGCGCCAAAGACCTGGCTTCCTACGCTGGCTAGCTTTCGCGGGTCGCTGCCATCGGCTCTCGAGACGTAGATGTCCGGTCC
>JASIEN010000346.1 GCA_030045935.1 Candidatus Sulfotelmatobacter sp. | reverse complement strand
TGCTTGTCCGGCAAAGGCCTGGCCCCTGGCCAGCCCTCTTCACCACCCGCCTTTTTTTGAATCCGCGAATTGGTATGGATGGATTCCATTTTCCGCACGTTTGGAATTGATCTTGACACAGAGCGACCGGCAAGCAGGAAGTATGCGCAAAAGAGGGGTAACGAAGGTAATCGATTGCCTTGAGCAGTCCGTAAGTTAGCAGAACCATTCTCCAAATGCTCCGCCAAACTTTCGCGCGGTGAGTTTCGCGAGGTTACGTCGGTAAGCTACTGAAGATGCCGGAACCCACTTAGGATTCACTAACAGGCTGGCTCCAAGTGTGCGTGGCGTATTCGCGTTCGGGGGCGCGGTCTGCCTTCCCCTGCAGAACAAGTAAGTGTGACCGATGTCGACTGCGACGAAAATGTTTGTCGGCGCGACCGTCTCGCTCGGGATGGCAGTGCTCTGTTCAGCGCTGTGGCATTGGCACTCCGTCGACCTCACCCGGTTCATCTGTTACCTCGCAATTGCCGTCCTGGCCTCAGCTCTCAAGGTGCAACTGCCGGGCATTGACGGCAGCATGTCGGTGAATTTTCTCTTCATTCTTCTCGGCGTGATGGAACTGAGTCTGCCGGAAACGCTGGTGATCGGCTGCACCGCAACCCTGGTGCAGAGCCTGTGGAATCCACGCCGGCCTGATCCAATTAAAGTTCTGTTCAACGTTTTTGGCATGATGGCCAACGCCAGTGCACTCTGCTACGTCAGCTATCACTGGTTGTATGGGCGCATCAGCAGTAGCCGCCCGCTCATGCTCATGATCGCCGCGTTGGTTTTCTTCCTCGCCAATACGCTGCCGGTCTCTCTGATCATCGCGCTGACAGAAAAGAAAGCTGCTCGCAAGGTCTGGTCGGAATGCTACTTCTGGTCTTTCCCCTACTATCTTGTGGGCGCAGCCGTCGTTGGGTTAGTAGGGATTGTGAACCAGCGCGCGGGATGGCAAACTTCCCTGCTCGTCTTGCCTGTCATTTATTGGGTATATCGCTCCTATCGGCTCTATCTCGGCCGCCTGGAAGCGGAAAAAGAGCGCGTGGAAATTGAAAAACGTCACGTTGAGCAGATTGCGTCGCTCAACATGCGCACCATCGAAGCCTTGGCCCTGGCCATCGAGGCGAAAGACCATACAACTCATACTCACCTGCAACGCGTGCGCACTTACGCCGTGGAGATCGCAAGAGAGCTTGGCCTTTCCGCCGACCAGATTGAAGCGCTTCGTGCTGCCGCGCTTCTGCACGATATCGGCAAGCTTGCCATCCCCGAGCACATCATCAATAAGCCGGGCCGTCTGACTCCTGAAGAGTTTGAAAAAATGAAAGTGCACCCGCTGGTGGGGGCGGAAATTCTGGATCGCGTCGCGTTCCCTTATCCGGTGGCGCCGATCGTTCGTTCGCACCATGAACGGTGGGATGGTTCAGGTTATCCCGCGGGCCTCAGCGGTGAAGAGATTCCCATTGGTGCGCGCATTCTGGCCGTTGTCGATTGCCTCGATGCCATGGCCTCTGACCGGCAATATCGCCCGGCCATGCCACTCGACGAAGCAATGGATGGCGTAATAGAGAGGGCGGGAACATGGTTCGATCCAAACGTCGTCGCAGTTCTTGAGCGCCGCTACAAGGAACTGGAAGATCTGGCGCAGCGCTCCGACGATGAATTCACCCCCAGCGGCTTCTCTACAGATCTGCGCGTAGAGCGCGGCCTCGCCCCGGCGGCAGGCTTCGAGCGCGGTTCCGACCATTCACAAAACGAATCCGACTTTCTGAGTTCGATCGCTTCGGCCCGTCAGGAAGCGCAGGCCATGTTCGATCTCAGCCAGGATTTGGGCAACTCGCTCAGTTTGAGTGAGACGCTTTCCGTGCTTTCTATGCGGCTGCGCAAGCTGATTCCATACGATTCGATCGCGGTCTTTGTAGACCGCAACGGCTGGCTGCTGCCCGAGCTGGTGAGCGGCGAGAATTTCCGCGTTCTTTCATCCTTGAAAATCCGCGTCGGTGAAGGATTGTGCGGATGGGTGGCGGAGAACTGCAAACCCATCGTCAATGGCAATCCCCAGGTCGAATCGGGTTACGCGGCTGACCCTGAGAAGCGCGCAGCGCTGGCCTCTGCACTGGCGGTTCCTTTGCAGGGACTCAACGGCGTGGTCGGTGTTCTCGCCATGTACCACTCCACGCCCGATGCCTTTACGCCAGACCATTTGCGCATTCTGCTGGCAGTGGCTTCCAAAGTGGCGATTTCGGTTGAGAATGCGCTGAAATATCAGCAGGCCGAGAGCTCCGCCACCACCGACTTTCTCACCGGGCTGCCCAATGCGCGCTCGCTGTTCGTTCATCTGGCGCGGGAAGTCGCGCGCTGCCGCCGCATGAAAAGTTCTCTCGCGGTCATGGTTTGTGACATCGATGGCCTCAAAAAGATCAACGATTCCTTCGGGCACCTCGAAGGCGACAAGCTTCTGCGCGAGTTCAGCACGCGCCTGCGTGACGCATGCCGTGGCTACGACTATGTAGCCCGCATGGGCGGCGACGAATTCGTCGTCACCGCTCCCGGCCTCACGCCTAAGGACGCCGAAGAAAAATCAATTCGCATGAATCAGGCAGCCGTTGACGCCGGCCGCCATGTTTGTGGTCAGGAAATGATTTCGCTCAGTGTAGGCACCGCATTTTGTCCGGAGGATGGGTTCGACGTCGAGGCTCTTCTGGCTACCGCCGATCGCCGCATGTATTCCGTAAAGCAGATCCACCATGCTCAGCGCGAAGCCGCCCTGAACGCCCTCGCCCAAGGCGCATCGGGAGAATAGATGCGCGGTCTCCAGAAAAAAATCGCAGGTCATCTGCTGGGATTAATTGCAACCATTCTGATCGGCGGATTTCTCTCCGCTTCACTCGTCCGTCTGGCTCCCGGTTTCGAGGTAGACGAGCGTGAACTGGACCCCCACCTGAGCGCGCAGAGCTTGCAGGCGCTGCGCGACTCACGCCGGCAGGATGAAAACATCTTCCATTTTTACCTGCATTACCTGTCACAAGCTGCGCGCGGCGATTTCGGGAAGTCTGTTGCCCTCGGTCAACCGGTTCGCACGCTGCTGCGAGATCGTGCACCGCTCACCATGCGCTTGATCGCAATCGGTCTCACCTTGTCCTGGTCGCTTACTGTGACGTTCGCTCTCAGTGCGGCCTGGCTGCGGCTTTCTATTTATGACACAGCTACAACTATGCTCAGCGGCGTTTTCCTATGCATCCCGGCCGCGGTGCTGGCGTTGCTCTCTGTTCTGTGGAACGTGCCCGGCTCGCTGGCGATAGCGTTGATTGTGTTCCCAGGTACATATCGCTACACACGAAATTTATCGTTAAAAGCTTATGCTCAGCCGCATATCCTCGCCGCCCGGGCAAAAGGCCTGAGCGAGGCGCGCATTCTGTTCTGGCATGTTGTTCCGGTGGTTGCACCGCAGTTGCTCGCCGTCGCGGGAGTTTCGGTGAGCATGGCGATCGGCGCAACCATTCCAGTTGAAGCTCTCTGTGGTTTCGCCGGCATCGGACAGCTCGCCTGGCAAGCAGCCATGGCGCGCGATCTGCCTCTTCTGGTGAACATCACGGTTCTGGTGACGCTAGTAACCTTGCTGGCAAACTCTGGTGCAGATGTAATCGGTTCTGTAATCCGGGGGCAGGAAGCATGAGCCTCTGGCAAAAATTGGCGTGCGCGGCCCTGGTTTTGGTGGTCCTTGCATCGTTCGCAGCGAACTGGCTGGCACCTGCAGGGTATGCCCACCAATATCGCGAGGCGACCGATGCGCCGCCTTCCCGCACGCACTGGTTGGGAACCGATGAACTGGGACGCGATCGTTTTGCGCGTGTGCTCTATGGCACTCGCATTTCACTATTACTGGCTCCGGCTGCGGCATTGCTTTCCACGCTCCTCGCGGCGCTAATTGGCGGCATCGCGGGATATCTGGGCGGCGCGTGGAAGCGAGCGGCCATGGCAGTCACTGATTTGTTTCTCTCGCTGCCGTGGCTGTTTTTGTTGATCACCGCGCGAGCGCTGCTGCCACTGAATGTTTCGCCATTGGTTTCGGTGATGGTGACGTTTCTGCTCTTGGGTTTGCTCGGCTGGACTTCAGCGGCGCGGGTGCTCTGTGCGTCCGCAGCCTTGTTGCGTGGCTCGGATTTTGTGCGTCAGGCGCGGGCAGCCGGAATCAACGGCCGGCGCTTGTTTTGGATGCACGTTTTGCCCAATTTGAAGCCGGTGCTCTTCGCCCAGTTTTGGATTTCGATTCCGGTCTTCATCCTGAGTGAAGCTAATCTCGGCATTCTCGGCCTCGGAGTCGCCGAGCCTATGCCGAGTTGGGGAAGTCTGCTGAAAGAGTTGGAAGGATTGGTTTCCGTCGGCGAAGAGCCTTGGAAGTTCGTGCCCTTGATTTTGCTGGTGATCGTAGTGACTTCGTTTCAGATTTTGCTTTCCAGGCAACAGGAGGTGGCCGCATGAAGCGCCACAACAGACAATTTAGATGCCCTGCCCTTTCAGCGCCCACCGCAAAGGCGCTCGCGGTTCTCGTGTTCTGCCTTGTATCGATTTGTACTCGCTCTCTGGCCCAAGGCGGCGGGCTGAGGTTTTGTCTGCACGCAGAGCCGAAAACCTTCGATCCCTTGAAAGTTGATGACGACGCCTCCGGCGCAATCCGCTATCTCACGGGAGGCGTACTGGTTCGCGAAAACCGCCAGACGCAACAGCTCGAGCCCGGGCTGGCGCTCTCGTGGAAAGTTTCGAGCGATGGCCGCGAAATCTCTTTCCGTCTGCGCAGTGGCGTTTCTTTCTCCGATGGCACGCCATTTTCCGCCGAGGATGTGGCCTATACGGTGCAGCAACTGATGGATCCAGCACTGCATTCACCCACGGGCGATGTCTTCCGCTCCGGCGCAGGAAGCGTCGAAACCAAGGTGATTTCTCAGACCCAAATCTCCATCCGCTTTCCCGCTCCGGTCGCGGGACTCGCTGCTCTCTTCGATCAGGTTGCGATCATGTCCGTCCGCTCGCCCAAAAAGGAAATGGCTGTGCTCGGTCCGTTCATGGTGGGCGACTACAAGCCGGGCTCAAGCGTCGTTCTTAACCGCAATCCTTATTATTGGAAGACGGATGCGCAGGGCCGCAAGCTGCCGTACCTGGATTCGATTCATCTCGACATCCAGCCCAACCGCGATGTCGAACTGTTGCGCTTCAAGCGCGAAGAACTCGATCTCATCAATTCTCTCGACAGCGAATACTTCGACAAGGTCTCTGCGTCTTCGCCGCAGGTTGTGCACGACGCCGGTCCGTCGCTCGATAGCGAGCAGCTCTGGTTCAACCAGGTCGCGAAAGCACCGATTCCCGGGTACAAGAGAAACTGGTTCCGCTCGACGGCCTTCCGCCGAGCAATTTCGCAGGCGATTAATCGCGATGATCTCAGCCGCGTCGTTTATCACGGTCACGCCCAGCCGGCGCTTGGCCCGTTTTCTCCAGCCAACAAATTCTGGTTCAACGCCAATCTCAAACCGCAGATCTATAGCCCCGAGACCGCTTTGAAAGCTCTGCAAGGCGAGGGCTTCCGCATGGAGAATGGCACGCTGAAAGACAAAGAAGGAAACGAAGTCGTCTTCTCCATCATCACCAACGCTGGCAACAAGCAGCGGGAACACATGGCTGTGCTCATCCAGGACGATTTGCAGAAAATCGGAATTCACGTAAACGTGGTCACGCTCGACTTCCCCTCCCTGATCGAGCGCATGACGCAAACCTTCGACTATGAAGCCATTATTCTCGGCCTGACCAATGTCGATCTTGATCCCAACAACGAGATGAACGTCTGGCTCAGTTCCTCCGAGAACCACCAGTGGAATCCATCACAGAAAACGCCGGAAACTGAGTGGGAGGCTGAGATCGATCGCCTGATGCGCGAACAAGCCTCTGCCGCCGATCTGAACAAGCGTAAAGAAGCTTTCGATCGCGTGCAGGAGATTGTGGCGGAGCAGCAGCCCTTCATCTTCCTGATCAACAAGAATGCGCTTTCGGCGGTATCAACTTCAGTACGCGGAGCAGCCCCGGTGATTCTGTGGCCGCAAACCTACTGGAATGCCGAGTCGCTGATGGTCGCCGGCAAGTAGGACAGATCGGCGCGGATTTGTTGAGATGGGAAAAACAAGCGGATCGGCTCCACATGGCTGACGGACACACACAACCGCTACTCTCCGCCCAGATCTCCGTTTGCTACGCGGGCAAGCCGCCGGTTCTGCGCGATGTGAAATTCGAAATCCAGCGCGGTGAGGTCCTAGGTCTTGTCGGACAAAGCGGTTCCGGCAAAAGTACGCTGGCCATGAGCATCCTCGGCCTGCTCGATAAAAAGCATTCTCACATCGAAGGCGAAATCGACTTTCACGATTCAGATTTGCTCAAGCTTTCCGAGCGGGAACTGCGCGCCCTGCGCGGACGTGCCATTGCTCTGGTTTTGCAAAGCCCACTGTCTTCTCTTAATCCGGCCCTGAAAATTCGCACTCAACTTAAGGAAGCCTGGAGAGCCCACGCATCGGGCAGCGGCGAAGATTGCATCCACGCAATGCGAACTGCGCTGCAAAACGTTTCACTGCCCGCGGACGACGATTTTCTCCGTAAGTATCCTTCGCAGATGAGCGTAGGCCAGGCGCAGCGCGTGCTGATTGCCATGGCCATTTTGCATCGTCCCGCATTGCTGATCGCCGACGAAGCTACGAGCGCGCTTGACGTGATCACGCAATCCGAAATCCTGTCGTTATTCCGTGAACTGAACCGCTCCACTGGCATGGCTATCCTCTACATCTCTCATGATCTGGCTTCGGTCGCCGGAATTTGCGACCGCATCGCCATTCTGCATCAGGGCGCCATCGTCGAGTGCGGAACAACACAGCAGATTTTCGACGACCCGCATCACGAATACACGCAGAAACTGATGGCTGCCATACCACGCATTCAATCCTCTGCTGGAAACAAAACACACGCGGCCACGGCGAGGTAAGTTCCGCGTCCAGCCGATTCAACCCGCCGTCGCCTGACATTCAATCTGTGAGTACTCTAGCCGCCGAACCAAAGTAAGCTGCTGCAACGACCGGGACAATGTGTCCCGCGCCCGCTGTCAGGGGACAGAGTGGCCCAGAACCCGCGGCCTGCATCTTGTGAAGCCTCGTATTGACAATAACTTACAAGCTGCTGATTGGCCCTGCCCGTGCACCATTCAGAGCGACCGGAAGTAACTCATCCCCGATCGTTTCTACGAAAGTGAGACCTATGTCGCAGAAAACGAAACCTAGTGACCGCGGCCAGCGCCATAGCGCGGCATGGGGCAAACGGCTGAGCGCCGTGGTGTTGCTTTTGGTTGCAGGGGTGGCAGTCGCTCAAGGTTCGCGGGAAGTGGCT
The DNA here is from genome assembly GCA_030045935.1 of Candidatus Sulfotelmatobacter sp. Taxonomy (GTDB): domain Bacteria; phylum Acidobacteriota; class Terriglobia; order Terriglobales; family Acidobacteriaceae; genus Sulfotelmatobacter. Next base: position 2,383 of record JASIEN010000346.1, on the reverse strand, counting down.
GGCAAATTCGCTTCCGATCTGGCCCCCATTATGGCGCGCGTGCAGCAGAGTGATGGGACACAGGAGACCACAAAGATCATTGTGCAGTATCGGCAAGTTCCACATGCGAAGCAGGAGGCACGCGTGCAGCGCATTGGCGCTCACCTAAACGCGAGGCTCAGCTTGGTGAAGGGCATGGCCCTGACGATTCCGGTCAGCGCGTTGTCAGCTTTGGCGGCTGACCCTGAAGTGGTTTCGATCCACCTCGACCACCCCATCAAGGGAATGGATTCAACGACGAACGCGGTTGTGAACGTCTCCTCCGCCTGGAACGCAGGCTTGAACGGAGCGGGAATCGGCGTGGCAGTGATTGACAGCGGCATTAACGACAGTCATCCCGATCTTTGGGATGCGAAGCTGACTCATTCGCGTGTGGTTTATCACGAGGATTTCACGGGCACTGCCACGAGCAACTCGAGCGGCGCCAAATATGACCTGTACGGCCACGGTACCCACGTCGCAGGAATCATTGGCGGTGACGGTTATCTCTCCAACGGAAATTATAGTGGTGTGGCGCCTGCCATAAATCTAGTGGATTTGCGGGCACTGGATGAGAATGGAAACGGCAGCGACAGTACGGTCATTGCCGCCATCCAAGAAGCCATCTCGCTGCAGAACACCTATAACATCCAGGTGATCAACCTGTCGCTTGGACGCGGCATCTCCGAAAGCTATACGCAGGATCCTCTCTGCCAGGCTGTGGAATCGGCGTGGAAGTCAGGACTTGTGGTCGTCGTGGCCGCAGGCAACTACGGGCGCGTGAGTGTCGATGGGAGTGACGGATACGGGACGGTCACCGCTCCTGGAAACGATCCTTTTGTGATTACGGTCGGCGCGATGAACAGCAACGGATCGACTTCGCAGTCGGCCCAAATCATGACGACCTACACTTCCAAGGGACCAACGACGGGCGATCACGTGGTGAAACCCGACATCATGGCCCCGGGCAACGGGATCGTTTCGCTGGCGGCTCCGGGAGCCACCTTGGAGGCCGATTACCCAGCTCAACTGGTCAACGGCAACAATGGCAATCCCGACTACTTCACGCTAAGCGGCACAAGTATGGCAACGCCGGTGGTCAGCGCAGCGGCAGCGCTGCTTCTGCAGCAGAACGGCAATCTGACACCGGACCAGGTGAAGGCACGACTGATGCAGACGACCTATCAGTCATTCCCCACCTCCAGCGTGATTACGGTTGCCGCTCTTGATGAGACCTTCACAGAATATTACGATCTGTTCTCCGTCGGCACGGGTTTACTCAACCTGCAGCCTGCATTGTCCGACAGAAGCCTAGCTCCCTCCAACGTGGGCGCAGCGCTGTCTCCATCCGTGACCTACAACTCGTCGAATAACGCCGTCACGCTGGTTGACGGAAACAGCAGTGTCCCAGCCAATAAGACGGTTTGGGGATCATCGGACGCGTGGTCGTTCGCCAATATCTGGGTTGACGTAAGTGGCGATACGGCGATCGCTCCTGTCTCGACGATTCCGTGGAATGACGATAATTTAAGCGCCTTCAGCGTCGTCTGGGGCACGAGCACCAGCGCCACCAGCGTGATATGGGGCACGAGCGTGATCTGGGGCACGGCGGAACTGAGCAGCGATGCCGCCGCGGTACTGGCTACCGGAGACCCGCAATAGCAAGTTCGCAACATTCGTAGTATTTCCTCCCCGACCGTTTCTATGAAAGTGAGACCTAATGTCGCAGAAATCGAAGATGAAACCTACGAATCGTAACCAGCGCCAGAGCGCAGCTTGGGGAAAACGCGTAAGCTGGCTGTTGCTTCTCTTCGTTGCCGAAGCCGCTTTCGCACAGTTCGGCAACGTCTCGCCACGCGTCAACGGCAAGTTCGCTCGGGACCTCTCATCGTATGTTTCCGGTCGCGCGGGCAGCGAAACCGTCAAAGTCATCGTGCAGTATCGCGTGACTCCCACGTCGCAACATGTGACGAAACTGCACCAACTCGGTGGCGTGCATGACCGGACGCTTAAGCTGGTAAAGTCGGTCGCCATCACCATTCCGGTGCGTGCTCTGGCGGCTCTTCAGGCTGACCCGGAGGTGAGCTCGGTCCACCTCGATCACCCCATGCAACTCGCCGATGACGTCACCGATGTGCTCACGGGCGTACCCTCGAGTTGGAGCGCTGGTTACAACGGAACTGGGGTTGGCGTCGCCGTGATCGATAGTGGCATCAACGATACTCATCCAGATCTGAAAAACTCCGCGGAAACTACATCGCGCGTTGTTTACCACCAAGACTTCACCGGCACGCCAACGACCAACAGCAGCGGAGCTCTATACGACCTCTACGGTCATGGCACGCACGTTGCCGGCATCGTGGGC
>JASIEN010000345.1 GCA_030045935.1 Candidatus Sulfotelmatobacter sp. | reverse complement strand
CTTTGCAGCCACCAGAAGATTACCGGAGTCACCGTAGATGGTGGCTATGCGGAATTCCTGAGGGCTCCGGCGACTCACGCCGTCAAAATTCCGGATGCTCTTTCCCCCGTTGAGGCCGCGCCGCTCTTTTGCGCCGGACTGACCGTCTATCGCGCATTGAAAAGTGCGGGCAACATACGGGGACATCGCCTTGCGGTTTTCGGCGTGGGCGGATTAGGGCACCTTGCCGTACAACTTGGCCGGGCTTTTGGAGCGCAGGTGACTGCAGTCGACGTCTCCGAAGACAAACTGGAACTGGCCAGGTCTCTGGGCGCTGTGCATACTCTCAACGCAGCGGATGCCGTGAAGGAATTACGGCGCATCGGCGGAGTTCACGTTGCCCTCGTCACCTCTTCGGCTCGATCTGCTTACGATGCCGCGTTCTTTGGCGTCCGGGCCAGCGGCACGCTTTTGGTGGTAGGTCTGCCGGGCGAGAGCATCTGTTTTCCGCCGATCCTGATGGCGGCCAAAGAAATCCGCATTCGCGCCTCCGCAGTCGGAACGCGGCAAGATTTGCGCGAAGTCCTCGCCCTCGCAGCCGCGGGCGAGCTTCGCTGCCACACCATGGCTCGTCCGCTTGCGGCCGTCAACGAGGTGCTCCATCAGTTGCGAAAAGGCCAGGTTTCTGGACGTGTTGTGCTGACCCCATAGTCTTGCAATTACGAATCAAGCTCATGTGGGTATTCAAAGGAAAACACCGACCTCCTCCTCCGTAGGCTCACTCGTTGAACTCACTCTTCTGACGTTGTTCTTGACGTTAGTTACTATTATGTGATACTCACTCTCAGAATCTTGGGTAGTTGATGAGGTCCGCACAACGTCTGTGAGGAGAATCCGATGAAAAGATTGGCGTGCGTTCTTGCGTGTTTGCTGTTAGCAGCTACCGCAACCCATGCTCAGGGCGTCGGCACATCAGGAGACATTACAGGAACTGTCTTCGACTCCTTCGGCGCCGCCTTGCCAAAAGCGACGGTCGGCGTCACCGACCCACAAACTGGATTGAAGCGCCAGGTTGTGACCGACGGCGCCGGCCAGTACAGGATTACTGGCCTCCCCCCATCGACTTACGAGCTAAGAACGGAGATCGCGGGTTTCGCAACTGAGGTCCGTAAGAATGTCACGGTCGCCGTCGGTCAGACTGTGGTCTCCGACTTTCGCATGAGACCAGCGAAAGTGGCAACCGTAGTTGAGGTGTTGGCCGAACCACCTGTGGTGGAAACCGAACGAGGTAGCCAGGCGGATACAATCAACCAACAATACATTGCTGATTTGCCCATCGATCGCCGCGATTACCTCACTTTCACGTTGCTGGCCCCGGGCGTATCCGATTCCACGCGGTTGGCTGGCGACCAGGATTTTCGCGTCAAACAGACGCCGCAGAGCGGCCTTTCGTTCTATGGCAGCAACGGCCGGGGAAACAGCATCACGATAGACGGCGGCGAAACCTCGGGCGACAGCGGAGGCGTGCGCCTCACGGTAAGCCAGGATGCGGTGCAGGAATTTCAAATTAACCGCAGCAACTACGCCGCCGATCTGGGCTCGGCAACCGGCGCGTCCATCAATATCGTCACCAAGTCCGGTTCGAACAAGGTGCACGGTACGCTTTACGGCTACTTCCGCAACGATGCCCTGGACGCCCGCGATCCCTTCGCCTACAGTTCTGCTCTTGCCGTCGATCCGACCTTCTCTAATTTCAACACCACCTCCACCGGCTCTCCGATCAAGAACTCTCTTTCGCGCCAGCAGTACGGCGGTGCGATCGGACTGCCAATTGTGAAAGACAGAACATTCCTATTCGCTTCGTTCGAAGGTCTGCGTCAGAACGCGCAGAATTCCGTTCCCTTGCTGACCAATAGCTCCATCTTCGCCGGGCCGGCGGCCACCGCAACCTCGAACCCATTTCCCCAAAGCGATCCGAGATATGTGCAGCAGGCGCTTGTCACCGCTCTGGCGACGTCGTCGAACCTCAGCGTGCCCTGTATCTATGGAGTTCCAAACGTGCCTGCTGTATATTGCGCCGGTTTGCTGCAAACTGCGCTCTCTGTCGTTCCCGGACAGGGTCTGACCCCATTTCAGCAAGGCGTAAATGGATTTCTGGTTGACCAGTTTGAGACGCAAGGCGGCGTATTCCCTTACACCACGCGCGAATACCTGGCCTCCGGGCGCCTCGATCACCACATCAACGTTAACAATCAGCTTTCTCTTTCTTACAGATACGGTCACGACCTAGAAGAATCGCCGGACGTGCAATCGTTGACCGCGTATTCCGCGGGCAGTTCGACCCACGACTATGACAGCACTCTCCAGGGAACCTGGTATCACCAGTTCAATCCGGCCATGCAGAACGAACTGCGCGTGCAATGGAATTACTGGAGCTTCAATGTAATACCCAACGAACCGGGCGAGGCCGGACTGCAGATTCCGGGGTTCATCAACAACCTGGGCACCAATATTTTTCTTCCCAACATTACGATTCTGAGGCGTTACGAGTTTGCCGATAATTTCACCGTCATTCGCGGCCGGCACACATTGAAGTTTGGCGCCTACGAACTGCTGCGCGGCAATCACACCTCATCGCATACATTTTTTCCTGGGCGTTTTGTGTTCGGCTCGCTGCCCGCGGGCCTGGTGCTCAGCCCATGCCTGTTGGCATCTTCGAGTTCTGGCCCCAACCCCTGTGGCCTGACCACCACCGGAGCCTCGCTCAACTCCTTGCAGTCAACATCTCTGGGGGTGCCTCAGGTTTACCAGCAAGGCTTCGGCGATCCCACGTATCCCTACTACACGCGTCCGTTAACGGCATTTTATGCCCAGGATTCCTGGAAAATCACGCCCGGCTTCACGCTGAACTACGGCCTGCGCTACGAGATCGATTCGCAATTTCTCCCCCTGACCACTTATTACAAGGATTTTGCTCCGCGCATATCGTTCGCCTGGGATCCGTTCAAGGATCACAAGACCGTGGTCCGCGGCGGATACGGAATCTTCTATGGACCGATCGATGTGCAGATTCCTGACGTGGATCTGAGCCTGGGAGCGGTGAACCACAATAAGAGTGCGG
>JASIEN010000344.1 GCA_030045935.1 Candidatus Sulfotelmatobacter sp. | reverse complement strand
ACCCTGAGGTAAGTTCACCTCCTGGGGATTCCCCCTCAACATTCGCAGAGAAGGAGGAGGAGAAGAAAACGGAGCATGAGACGCCGGGTGGTAAAGCGGAGACCAAATCCGAGCCTGTGATCGCCGCACCCAATCCAGTCTCGGGCGCGAGCGCCTACCACCTGCAGGCCAGGGCAAATGCCCTGAAGCTCGAAGATCTCCAGAGTCTGGAAGATAAAGCGGCCGTCGGCGATCCTGAAGCGGAAACGACTCTCGCCCTTGCGTTCCACGCGGCCACTCTGCTGAAGAGGGACGATGGGGAAGCACTCCGCTTACTGCACAAGGCCGCGGATCAAGGGTTTGTCGCAGCTGAAGAGTCTCTCGGAATCTTCTCGGAATTGGGAATTGGCATGGGGCAACCGGCCCCTGCTGAGGCACTGCAGTGGTACAAAAAAGCCGCTCACCAAGGGTCGTTGGACGCCGCGACCAATATTGCCTTGATGTATGCCGACGGCAGGGGCATTCCGAAAGATCCGGCGCAGGCTATGGTCTGGTTTCGTCAGGCGGCTGAGCGCGGTGATGCAACGGCCCAGTACGACCTGGCATTGATATATGGAAATGGCGAGATAGTACCTCGAGACGATAAGGAATCCGTGCATTGGCTCACAGCCGCTGCGGATCAGAACGTGCTCCCCGCCATGTTGGATCTCGCAGCGTCTTGTCTGCATCCGCCGGACGGTACGGCCCCTGACGTCGGCCGGGCTATTCACTACTATGAGAAGGCCGCGGACCTCGGCAGTGTTCCCGCAGAGGCGATACTGGGAAACATTTTCGCCGATGGTGCGGAAGGCAAGCCCGATTATGAACAGGCGGTGAAATGGTATCGGAAGGCAGCAGCTCAAGGTCAATCCGACGCCGAATTCGGATTGGCAATGCGGTACCTGCTTGGCCAGGGGGTTTCGCTCGACCTGCAGGAAGCACTCCGCTTATTCACCGCTGCGGCCGACCAGGGGCACACCGGGGCACGATATGAGCTTGGAACCATGTACGAAGAGGGAAAAGGTACACCCGAGGATCCAGCACTCGCCGCGCACTACTATCAGTTATCGGCTGAGCAGGGTATGACACAGGCACAGTTTCGTCTGGGGCGCTTGCTCGCAGCCAGGAAGGAATCCCGCAGCGACCAAGTGTCTGCTTACAAATGGATGATGCTGGCGGAGAATTCGATTAAGGAGAGCTCGCCCATCCTATCCGATCTGCGAAAATCCATGAGCCAGGAGGAAATCAGGGAAGCCGAGCGGGAAGTGGACAACTGGCGAATCGCACACCCGGAAAATCACCATCCCTAAAACAGTGGGGCCGTTTCTCGGATGGCTCCGGTTACGCCCGTCACTTGGAGAATCGACCCTCTGTTGCCAAGCTGAGAAAAAACTCGCAATCTAATTACAGCTTGCTCTGTGAAAAATTATGTCGGGCTCAGATGCTTCCTCCTTCAAAGAAAAATTGGTGAACAAGACGGTGATCGTGAAAGTCTCGCTGTTCACCCGCGCCTTCTCGGGAACGATTACGGCTGCGGACGACACAGGCTTTTGCCTGGTCAGCAATGACTTGAACGCAGCACTGGGCGAAGTCACCGCCGGTGCCATGGCCAACATGGACGAGCCCTGCGTTTACTTGCCATTCTCGCAACTCGAGTGGCTCATCTCTTCGCAGCCTAAGGCTGCCGCGGCGTCAGCTTGACAGCTCGGACTTTTTGCGATCGCGATGGACCGCCGGCATCATCCCGATAACACCGCCTTTCTCTTTCAGATCAGCCACTCTCGTGAACGTCGCTGCATGATGCGCACAGATAAAGGCCCCGCATGAATGCGGGGCCGGTTATTGCTGAAGCTGTGGGTTTTTAGTCTCCCGTACCGGTCAGGCTCGACGTTTGGGGACTGTTACTTGCGCTGTCGCTTACTGAGAGTGAGCCCGTGGTCTTGCCCGTCGCAGTTGGCTGGAACACCACGCTGATGGTGCAGTTTGATTTCGAGCTCAGAGTGCTGCCGCAGGTGGTCGAGGAAACAGAAAACGCACCGCTTGTTCCGATACTGATGTTGCTCAAGATGACGCTCTGCTCGTTCGTCAAGGTGAAGGTTTTGGCGGCGCTGGTGCCGCCCACCTTGGTTTTGGCGAACGTCGCGCTGGCGGGAGTCAGCTTCGCCGGTACGACGCCGGTACCGGAGAGCGATACCGTTTGCGGGCTGCCGGAAGTGTTGTCTGTGATCGAGAGCGTTCCACTCTGCGCGCCCGACGCCGAGGGTGTGAAGGTCACACTCACTTTGCACGTCTTGCCGGCTGCCAGCGTGGATCCGCAGGTTGTGGAGGAAACCGCGAACTCATCGCTTGGAGTGATGCTGGTTATGTACAGCAAGTTTGTGCCGGTATTCTTTAGCGTCACCGACTTGGCGGCGCTAGTGCTACCCTCCACCACCTTGCCAAAGGAAAGAGATGTGGGTGTGAAAGTATCCGTGGTATCGGGAACGTTCACTGTTACGGTCACCGCGGTCGAGGCAATGCCATTCGCTATTACTACCAGACTGCTGGCACCCGGCTCCGTAGTCGTGGAAACGGTAAAGTTCACCGAAACCGAGGTGCCGGGAGCGACAGAGCTGTTGCTGGGATCGGTAGTTCTCGCGTAGAACACGTGGCCGGTGGAATTGTTTGTGATCTGGACGATCGGGTAATTGGTTGCGCCCTGAACATCATCCCCGTAGTATGCGCCCTGGGACAAACCGTTGAACTGGGTGCCGGAAATCGCATAGGTAGAACCATCGGTCACCGAAGACGGAGCCGAGGAGATGACCGGAGCCCAGCTGGAATTCGGCGAACCGACCGGCGTATAGAACTCCGGCAGGGAGCTGAAATCCGTAGACATGATTTGGCCATTTGGGAGCACCAGAAAATTGTAGTAGTACGCACCCGAGCTGCCGGAGTAGTCGACGGTGTCGTTAACCTGGGCAATGGTATTGCTGGTTGAAAACTCGAAGAAGTGGGTTGGGGTCCCGCCGTATCCCGGGCTGGCCGCGAACAGCACATTGCCGTCCGGCAGCAAGGCCGCGGGCGCGTCGGCCAGCGTGAAATATTGGCCGTCCACTTCCGGAACATCAGGACCAGAACTCCAGGTGTTGGCCGAGGAATCATAGATCGCGGTTGGGTCGGCATCGGAGGGATCGCCCGAGCAGCCCGTATTTCCGCCGAAGGCGACTACGCTGCCGTCGGGGCGGAGCACGGCCGGGCCGATTTCCCAGGTGCCACAAACAGCCGGGTCAACCAGCGAGACCGGCGTGTTGCCCGCGCTGACCCAGGTACCGGATGAGGGATTGTAGCGCTCGGCATTGGTCGCGCCCCCGTTGGGATAGTTCGTCCAGATATCGATCGTCAGCACATCCCCGTTGGGTAGCAACTCGTAGCCTTGTTCGTCCTGGTAGTCGTCACCTGCGTTGGGAGCTCCGGTACTGGTCCAGGTCAAATTACTGGCATCGAACAGCGCATCGACATCAGGGTCGTTACAGCAGGCGGCCAGCATGTAGGTACCGTCGGCCAGGATGGTGCTTTCTGCGTCGCCGATAGTCCAACCCGACGGCGAAGTAACCGCCGTCCACGCATTGGCGACGGGATCGTAGATTGCGCCCAGACTCACCCACGTCGGGGTGCCGCTGTCGTTGTACTCGCCACCCATGATAAGGACGCGGCCATCGGGCAGGACGACGGAAGCGTGATAGAGCGGAGCATACTGCGTCCCGTCGATCACCGGGAGTGAAGCGACTTGCGTCCAGGTACCGTTGACATAGCTGCCGTTGATGTCGGGCGTGAGCTTGTACCAAGTGGGTGTGTCACCGTCGGCAACGAGCACGGTCCCATCCGTCAGTAACAGCGGGTTAGCTGCGCCTCCCGGAGGAAAAGGATTGACTGAAACCTGCCAGGTGCCCGAGGTAAGAGGCGCGGCATGATGACTGGTGGCTTGGACTGGACCGGCCGGGTGGCGTGGCAACTTGGAGAGGAATTCAGCGTAGGCGGCAGGATGGTTTTTAAAAAATTCTGCTCTCTTAAAGGAAAGGGGTGGTGGAACCGGCTGGGTGGCCTGTACCTTGGGCGAAGCCTTTGAGGAATCCTGGCTGGCTGCGATCTGGGTTTGAACCGTCACAACCGCGAAAAGAAGAAGCGCATACAGCAAAGAAAAACCTGGGGAGCGGAAATTACGCATTGAATTCTCCTTGTGATCATCTCCTGAATCTTCTTGCACACTGATCGAACGGTGGAGTTACAGATTGGGGTTGTTGCTGTCGTTATGTCGTGGAATGCTCCAAACGCCTAGCCTTCTTGGGGAGGGAAAGGCTGAAAGTCCGGCCAGGCAGTGTTTGGCGCAAGCCCAGAAGCCTTTTCTGGCTTGCTTCGCGACCCGAAACACTATACACGGACATCGGTGGGAGCGCCAAGCGCATATTTTGTAATGCAACGAGTGTAGTTTGCGGGCGAATGGGGCTCACCGCGAGTTAACCGCACCCCGAGTGTTTATACTCACTGGGTCTCTCGTTTTTGAGCTTCGATCGTGGGCTTGCAAATGGGGCAGGGCTTAAGGCGATGGATGAGACGCTTCCACAGCGACCAGTTCTGCTTTTCGAGTTCGTGCTTCCATCGGGGCCCAAACACCCTTTTTTGAGTCTCTGGATCGCTGATCCCCACGGCACGACTCCCAAGCTGGATTTAGAAGATGTTTAAAAGGGCCCGTTATGATTTTGCAGCCAGGATGGAGAATCTGCAACTGCGTTTACATTCGCTGCCTTGAGACGAAAGACCCCAAATGCGATTAAGTTCTCTAATGGACAAAGAGACCGGCAGTCATGTTCTTCACGCCGCCAGCGTGCCGCTCAATGCGCCTTCCAACTCCAGCAACTTTCGCTTCACATCCAATCCACCCCCGTAGCCGCAAAGAGTTCCATCGGAGGCGATCACGCGATGGCACGGAACCACAATCGCAATTGGATTCCGGTTATTCGCCAGCCCCACCGCACGAAAGGCATTCGGTTTGCCGACTGCGCGAGCGATATCCGCATAAGTGCGCGTCTCGCCGTAGGGAATCTTTAGCAGAGCCCGCCAGCAGGCAATTTGGAAATCGGTGCCGCGCAAATCCAGAGCAACACCAAATTCGCGCCGTCCACCCGCAAAATATTCCTCCAGTTCACGCACGTAAGGCTGCGTCTTTGCCGGTGACGTCTCGAAGCTGAATTTTCGTTTCTCGTTGGTCGCATTTTCTTTACGGACGTCGCGAGGATTGGGCCGGATCGTTTGCTGCCCGGGGAGACGGCAATCGAACTCCAGCGCGACTAAACCCTTCTGCGAAGCGGCTAAAAATAACCGGCCAACCATAGAATTGAAGACCGTGCTATGCAGCAATTCCATAAACGAGAACCTGCGATGTCAGCTCGTTCGCTTACTCCGCGACCTCGCGGCTGTTCGGCGCCTGCCCTGAGAGAGGGTTAGCAAGCGAAACGGGCATATCAAAATGAGACACTCGGAATCTCTTGCAGTTGACAGAAACCCCATTTTGGCACAAAGTGTCTGCTCGTACCTTATGCCACTCCCTCCATGGCACGTCAAGAAGAGCGTGATTCTTCTCGTCGTGGTTGTGCTTGCCCCGATTGTGCTAGCCGGATTGGTCGCCTTTGCTGCCAATGAGTGGCGTCAGGCAGGTTCCACTGCCAGCGGCGATCAAGTGCTGGTCAGTTCGGTTTCCCGCCAGAAAAATGGCCTTCGCAGCGCCTGGATACGGGTTGAGTATAAAGAACCTACCAGGCTTCCGCAGGGCGGCCCATTTGTCGAGTTGCGCGCCCGCGCCCGCTTCAACTGCAGCGGCTCCAGCTCAGCGCCCAGCGTAGTGACCAGCTCTGAGTGGCTATACTCTCGTGATCGCAGCGGCAGGTTGGTGGTGAGCAAGAAGACACGCCGCGATGATCAATTCGGAGCGCTAGCCGAAGGCGGCTTCGCCGAGCTGGCGAAAGATTTTGTCTGCAAGCAGAAGTAGGAAACGAAGCCCCTTGGCCTCAGATGGAACAGATTTCCTCTATGCGGCGTCATCTCGAGCGCGGCCGTTTTTCAGGCGGAGCGAAGGATCTCGCGGCAAGCAGCATCCGCGGGCGCCCGAGATTCCTCGCCCCGCGGCTTCGCCGCCCTCGGCT
>JASIEN010000343.1 GCA_030045935.1 Candidatus Sulfotelmatobacter sp. | reverse complement strand
GCGAACGCGACGCCGATTGCGACCGCTACGATCCACCAGCCGAATACGATGCCGAAGGCCGTGGCGCGCTTTATTTTGCTCACACAAGTAAATCCAATTGCAGTCAGAACAAGGGTCCAAATCAGAAAAATGTCCAGAGAAGATGCCAATCGGTGCAGCACCGGAGAGTCGGCAGCACTCATAAAATAACCCGGATTCGTGGCCACAGGATTATCCAGAGTAAAAGAGTCCGGACTGGCTCCCGCTGCCACCGATGCAATGGCCAATATGAGCTTTAGCAGCCCCGGCAGGGTGGCATAGTTCACGATTGCAAAAGACGTTTTGAAGTTCACGTCTGCTCCGGCAGCAATCCTGAAAGTGGCGAACAGGACCGCAGCAATGACCAGGTTGAAAATCAGGATCACCAGCGGATACGAATAAAGAAAGTACTGGGTACCTTTGGCCTGTCTTTCCAGGGCCCGTTCGCGCTGCTCGGCTGACAGATTCTCGATCCGTGCGGCGGCTTTAGGCGAGGCCTGGATCTGGTTCTCCGCAACCTTGCGGTAGCCGATCTTCTGCCCCACAACATAGAAGAACACCAATGACATGATCGATACCAGTAACCACGGCGCCCACCAGCTCGCCTTGTGGCGCAAATCGGTAAAAGTCTTCGAGGGCGCGATGAACGTATCGATGATGCGCGCACCCTCGGAAAGTTGAGCTGGTTCCGGCGTTAAAGGACTGGCGGACGGAGGGGCCAGAGGAGATGCAGCCATGATCGGCCTCCTTAAGTAGCGAAGGAATTCTAGCCGCTCGCCAGCAATGAAACAAGCAGTCCGACCTCGATCAGCCGACCAAGACAATTGTGCAACGTTTCTGTCGATCGTGTCCGCTTCGATTGTCCCACCTGAGTCTAAGATGAAATCATGCAGAATGTGACCCCAGCGGCAATGGCCGCTTTCGGCCTGGAGCTGGTTGCCGCGGCGTGCTTCGCTTTCGCAGCAGCGCCTGTCACTCGTGCCGTTCAACGCTGGCCCCGCATGTTCCGAGTGTCCCTTCCCGCGATCTTTGTCACTCCTTACCTCTTGGTTTCTTTATCTGAGCATATCTTCCGGTGGTCGTGGTTCTTCCTTTACGCCGGACTGCCTGTAGTGATCGCCTGGCTGCTCCTGCGCGCCGCGGCCGAGGATCCCGACCAGCACGGCAACTGGCGCGACGCGTTAATCTTGCTCCTCGTCGGTCTGGCCGTCGATCTGCGCTGGTTCGAGAGCGCTTGGCCAATCGGCCTTCGCGCGCTGAACGAATTGTTTCTTGTGGACACCGGTCTCTATGGCTTCATGGCAATTCGCCAGCTCAGCGGAACCGGCTTCGACTTCCGTCTCCGCTGGAGCGACTGGAAGATCGGTTTCCGCGAACTGATCCTGTTCGCGCCCATCGTGATCGTCCTCGGAATCGCCCTGGGATTCGTTCATCCCCACCGCAATCTGCCAGGAATCGGACCCGCCGTGCTGCGCTGGATCCTAATATTTCTCTTTACCGCTCTGCCGGAAGAGCTCTTCTTCCGTGCCTGGGTGCAAAACCTGCTGGAGCGCCGCGTGGGCAGGCGCACGGCCTTGATGATTGCATCAGTGATCTTCGGCCTGTCGCATTTCAACAAGCGATCACTTCATTTCAACTGGCCATACGTCATTCTTGCGACCATCGCCGGAATCTTCTATGGTCGCGCCTGGCGGGAGCAACGGCGCGTCCCGGCCTCAACGATTACCCATGCGACTGTGGACTGGATGTGGAGCCTCTGGTTCTAGAGGAACGCTCACCGCGCCGGCTGTGCAGTCTGATAATGCAAATATCCCAGCCCCACGCGTAGATGATGTTGCAGAGCATCCGGCACGCAGATCGCGAAGCATAGCCCGAGCAGGCCCTGCGCCAGGCCCAGCATCCACAAATTGCGATAGCGCAGGAAAGCCGCCGTCGAGACAATCCCCCAGATTAAAGTCGCAGCCGTGAGTACGAGATTGGGCATGTGCGCCGCGGCAAACAGCACTCCACTCAGGCAGGTTGCGTCAAATTGGTTCGGAAGCAGGTTCAACAAGCGCGGCATGAAGTAATCCTGCAGCAGCACCTGCTGATAAATCGTCCACAAAATATAGCCTGCAACGTGCGGGAAATCGGCATGGTAGAGCGGATGCAGCGTGCCAAGCCTAGCGGCGGCAAGGATGCTGACCGCAGCCAGCCCCACCGCCGCGGGCAAAATCCAAAATGACGGAATCAATCCTCGCCAGCCAAGACCAAGATCATCGCGGCTGGGTCGGCGGGCAAGAATAATTCCCAGAGTAAGCACAAGGACAAAGGGAGATAAAATCGGCTGCCAGCGCTCCGGCGACCAGATGACCCCCATGATCGCCCCATAGCCCACCAGCAGTTCTATGAAGTCCCGCGTGCGGCTAGCCGAAGAAAGAGGCATTCAGAAAAGTATGGCATGGAATCGAAGCAGAAATAAGGTTACTTAGGCCCAACCTCGTGCAAACGTTTGTAAAGCGAAAGAAACTCTACACCGCAATCTCCGGCGTGGCCTCCAGCAGGCTGCGCGTGTAGGCATGCTGCGGGCGCTCCGTAATCTGCTCGGTCGATCCGATCTCCACGATCTTTCCGCGATACATCAC
>JASIEN010000342.1 GCA_030045935.1 Candidatus Sulfotelmatobacter sp. | reverse complement strand
CTGATGATCGAGCCGGCGGCCAATTCCGCGGCCTGTTTTGTGCTGAGCCAGGGCATCACACTGCCGTTAGCATCTTTCACGCCCAGAACGTCCGTGAGGAAGATCAAAGTATTTGCATGACAGGCCGCCGCGCATGCAGCTGCCATCTCGTCGGCGTTGACGTTGTAGTATTCGCCGTCGGCGCCGAGGGCCAGGGAAGCCAGAACCGGGATTCCGCCTTGCTGCCACAAGGCTTCGATCCAGCATGGCTCGGCGAAACAGATTTCTCCAACGAAGCCGAGATCGTGCCCGCGAACGAACTTTTTGCGAGCGCGGAAGGTCATGCCGTCGCCCCCGCAGAAGCCGATGGCTGGCATGCCGGCTGCCTGAATCGCCGCGACCAGCTTCTTGTTGATGATGCCGCCGAGGACCATGAGCGCAGCGTCGCGGGTTTCGGCGTCGGTGAGGCGCAAGCCATCGACGAACTCGCTCTTCTTACCCAGCTTCGCGAGCATCCGCGTGAGCGCGCCACCGCCGCCGTGAACGACTGCTACCCGATGACCATCCTGCGCCAATTCCGCGATGGCACGGGCGCACTTGCGCAAGATCGCTGAATCCTCCAGCGCTGCACCGCCAACTTTTACTACGATCGTCAACGCAAACCCTCCCGCTCGTCCCAGCCATACATCAGGTTCATGTTCTGCACCGCCTGCCCGGCCGCGCCTTTGAGAAGATTGTCGATACATGAAATCAAGATGAGCCGCTGACCATCCTCCGCAAGACAGAAGCCCAGATCGCAATAATTGGTGTGAAGCGAGTAATGCACCTGCGGCAGTTTCGGGGTGGCGAATACTCGAACCCAGGGTTTGCCCGAATAAAAGTCTCGCAAGCTGGTTTCGACTTCTGCCGCAGTCATCGGGCGATTCAGCCGTACATAGATGGTCGAAAGAATGCCCCTAGGAATCGGCAGAAGGTGCGGAGTAAAGGTCAGATCGGAGTCGCTCACTCCCAGTTGCTCGACAATCTCTCCGACATGCCTGTGCGTAAATAACGAATAGGCCGAAAGATTGTCAGCAATCGAGACAAAATGTGTGTGGGCGGTGGGCGTCTTGCCGGCCCCCGAAACTCCCGACTTCGAATCGGAAATAATTCCGCGCGCCCGATCAACCAAACTGGCCTTAAGCAAGGGAGCCAGCGCCAGTATCACAGAAGTCGCGTAGCATCCTGGATTCGCCACCAACTGGGCGTTGGCGACGCCGTTGCCGTGCAATTCCGGCAATCCGTAGACTGCCTTCTCAGTTAATTCCGAAGCTGTCGCGGCGTCCGCGTCCTGAAAGGAATAAATCTCGCGGTGCTGTTCCTGCTTCAGGCGCCATGCGCCACTCAGATCGATGACGCGCAGGCCATGTGCAATTGCTTCGGGAACCAGAGCGCGCGAAGCCTCATGCGGGGTCGCCAGAAAAAGCAGTTCGACGCCCTTGCTCTTCAGTTCCCCCCAAGACAGAGGTTGCAAGGGATAGCCGCCATTTCCCAACAACTCGGGAAATACTTCGGCCAAATCCCTTGCCCCGCCACCATTTTCACGGCGCACGAGGACAGGCTTCTCCAGGCGGGCATGGCGCTCGAGCAGGCGCGTGAGCTCCAGTCCGGAATAACCACTGACCCCGAGCACCGCGGTCTTTAACTTTGCTGCCATTAACCCAGCATCTCCTCGATTCGCTCGGCAACCTTTTTGGCCGACTCTTTATCGGGGCACACGATCAAAATTGCGTCATCTCCGGCAATGGTTCCCACTACTTCATCCCAATCCTGTTCATCGAGCGCGGCGGCGACCGGCTGCGCGCTGCCGATGATGGTTTTCACCACCAGCAGGTTCTGTGCCGGCCGCGCATCGAGGACGAATTCGCGAACCAGTCGCTTGACAGGGGGTAGCGCCAAAGTTCCGGCATCCTCGCCTTGGGGGATCGCATATCCAGCCGACGTCTTAATCAATCCAAGGTCCCGAATATCGCGCGAGAGCGTTGCCTGGGTTACTTTGAACCCTCTCTTGCGCAGAGCCCGTTGCAATTCCTCCTGACTCGTAATCGAGCCTTGCCGGATAACGTCAAGAACGGCCCTCTGCCGCAGCGTTTTATTCACCATGCATATTTATTCAAAGATATGAATAAATATGCCTAATCTTGCAAATTGGCGGTGCAATGTCAAGCAGGAATTCAGGAATTTCTGTGTAGTTTTGAGGAACCGGGACCGCTGTTTCCGCCGGGGACGAAGCGCAAAGCGGGCCACCACGCGCTTGTCAGGATCCGGGAAAAGGAGTCAGGGCCTGGGTTGCGAGCCAGTCTGGGGCGATGCGGCGTGCCAAAAGAAGGATTGCCAACAAAGTAGAGAAATAGCCCCACCTTCGTAGCTACTTCGGTTCTTATCTTCAGTCCTTATTCAGCCGTTCTCTGATTTCCGGCGGCAAGGCAGCGAGCAATTCCAGGAACGCAGCCACGACGGAGAAATATAGCCGAGGATTGGCTTTAGACCTTGCCGATCCGGGCCTGTTGCGGTGCGGACGAAGAGGCAAAAACCGCCCAGACGGGCAGCAGCAGCAACAGTCGTGATACAAACTGCGGCGGGCGGCGTAACATTTCAGTAATTTTAGTTTATGCTTTTTGAGTTTGAGTTCCAGGGGGATCGATTGACCACATTCCGTTCGGTTGTATTTTCTCTCACGTGCATTTGTTCTTCTTTGTTTATTGATTCGGCATCTTCGCAACAAGTTCCCCCAAACACTTACCAGGAACTGCACTGGCGCATGATCGGTCCGTTCCGTGGAGGGAGAACGCGCGCCGCTGCCGGCGTGCCAAGCCAACCCAACGTGTACTACATGGGGCAGGTGAACGGCGGAGTCTGGAAGACAGATGATTTCGGGCGCACGTGGAATCCTATCTTCGATGATCAGTCTACGCAGTCGATTGGAGCTATTGCTGTCGCGGCGTCGAATCCGAACATTATTTATGTGGGAAGCGGCGAAGGCTTGCACCGTCCTGATCTCTCCGTGGGCAATGGAATGTACAGATCAACCGATGCAGGCAAAACATGGATCCATCTCGGGCTGGATGATGCATTTCAGATTCCGGCGGTGGCTGTAGGTCCTCGCGATTCGAACAAGGTGTTTGCGGCTGTGCTCGGTCATCCTTACGGGCCTAACCAACAGCGTGGACTTTTTCTTTCCACGGATGGCGGAGTGAACTGGAGGAACGTTCTTTATAAGGATGAGAGCACGGGCGCTTCGGATGTGGAGATTGATCCCTCGAATCCGGACGTGGTCTATGCCTCGATGTGGGAAGTTCGCGAAGGCCCGTGGGAGGATGGGAACAAAGTCGATGGAACAGGCGGCGGATTATTCAAGTCGACTGATGGCGGCAACACATGGCGCCAGTTAAAGACCGGGCTGCCGGATGATCTTTCACAAATTTATGTTGCCATTGCGCCCAGCGATTCGAAGCGTCTTTACGCAACGGTCGCGACGGCTTCGGGTGGACTCGGCGTTTACCGCTCTGATGATGCGGGTGAGGGCTGGGTGAAAGCAACCGATGATCCTCGCCCTTCGGGACGAATTGGCGGGGGCGATCTTTCGGTACCGCGTGTCGATTCGAAGAACCCTGACATTGTTTACTGCGCCAGCACGGTAACAATGAAGTCGACTGATGGCGGAAAAACGTGGTTCGGATTTCGTGGCGCGCCCGGAGGTGATGATTATCAGAATTTGTGGATCAATCCCAACGATCCCAACATGATGCTTCTGGTCAGCGATCAAGGCGCGTTGGTTACGGTGAATGGCGGCGCCAGCTGGAGTTCCTGGTACAACCAGCCCACAGCGCAGATTTATCACGTTTCGACTGCGCCGACCTTTCCTTATCGCGTCTGCGGCGGACAGCAGGAGAGCGGTTCGGTGTGCATTTCCAGCCGCGGCAATGATGGCGTGATTACGTTCCGCGAGTGGCACCCAGTTGGGGTGATCGAATATGGATATGTTGCTCCCGACCCCCTCGATCCAGACGTCATTTACGGTGGCGGCAGGAATGAAGTCTCCAAATACCGTTGGTCGACTGGAGAAGTGCAGAACATCACGCCCATTCCGGTACGAAATGCCAAATACCGAACCGACCGTACCGAACCCACGATCTTTTCTCCAATCGACCCACACACGCTTTATTTTGCCGCCAATGTTTTGTTCAAAACCACGGACGGCGGAAACTCCTGGCAGACAATCAGCGGTGACCTCACGCGAGAAACTCCTGGGATTCCCGAAAGCGTTGGGAAGCTGGCTCCTAAAGACGCTGACAAGAAGCGAGGGGTGATTTATGCTCTCGCGCCTTCATTCAAGAACATCAACACCCTTTGGGCTGGCACTGATGACGGCCTGATCTGGCTGACTCGCGATGGCGGCAAGCAGTGGAAACAAGTCACTCCTCCCGAACTTACCGACTGGAGCAAAGTCACGCAAATCAGCGCCTCGCATTTTGATGACGACACTGCCTATGCATCCGTCAGCAGATTTCGTATCAACGACGAGCGTCCCTATATCTACCGCACGCACGATGGCGGAAAGAATTGGAAGCTGATCACGGCAGGCTTGCCCGATGTCGGGCCCGTCGATACGGTTCGCGAAGATCCTGAGCAAAAGGGATTGCTTTTCGCCGGTACAGAGAATGCGGTGTGGGTGTCGTTCGATGATGGCGATCACTGGCAGTCGCTGCAACTGAATTTGCCGCACACTTCCATGCGCGATTTGTGGATCCACGAAAACGATCTGATCGTGGGCACCCATGGGCGCGGATTCTGGATCCTGGATGACATTGAGCCGCTGCGGGAGCTAGCGACACTTTCGAATTCGCAAGCGCATCTCTTTACTCCGGCGCCCGCCTACCGCGTTCAGCGCGATACCAACACAGATACACCTTTGCCGCCAGACGAGCCGATGGCTGAGAATCCGCCTGATGGTGCAATCATTGATTACTATTTGCCAAACGCCGCATCCACGACGGTCGCGCTCGAAATCCTCGATTCACACGGCAAGCTGGTGCGCAAATACTCCAGCGACGATAAGCCCGAAGTCACTGATGCAGAGTTAAGAAAGCAGCTGATTCCACTTTACTGGATCAAGCCGTTCCGAGCACTGTCGGCCGAACAAGGCATGCACCGCTGGGTGTGGGACCTGCACTATCCTGCGCCGAGTGCGACGCGGCATGAATACCCGATCTCAGCGGTTCCCGGAGACACACCCCGCTACCCGCTCGGCCCGACAGCGCTGCCCGGTTCCTATACCGCGCGGCTTACAGTGAACGGCAAAGCTCAAACAGCAACATTCACGGTGAAGATGGATCCGCGGGTGCACATTTCAGAAGCAGCGCTCGGAAAGAAATTTCAACAAGAAATGCGATTGTCTTTTTTGTTGACCGAGACCTCGAAGGCGGCCCAGCAGGCGGAGTCACTCAAAGAGCCCTTACAGAAACTTCTGCAGCAGACCCAAGGCGCGTTGCATGATTCAGTTGAATCTTTCCAGAAAAAACTAAATGGGTTGCTAGGCGCCGCCGGCGGGTTTTTGGCGTCCCCTTCCGGTGAAGTCAACCTGACTGGAGTGAATGGCCAGGTCGCCACAGTTTATGGTCAGATATGGCAGGCTGATGCAGAACCAACAGTAGCGCAAGCGCTGGCAGCCGCGATTCTCGATCGCGACTTTGCCGATGTCATGCGTCGTTGGAAAACACTCAGGACCACCGATCTTCCCGTTCTCAACAACGCCCTGCAAGGGGCAAAACTGCCGCAGTTGAAAGTCGTAAGTGGTTTCCAAACAGACGAAACCGGAATGGACGAGGAATAAAGCTGAGGCAATCTGTTGCCGTGATTGAAAGGGCAATCAGCCCTGTTGTCACGCCGATTCTGCTTGTCGCGTCACAGTGCTTCCACGAGCCTTTGCAGTTTACTCGCAATCTGTTCCGGTGGCGCGCCGGGCGGAAAAGTTACGGGCTTGCCGATGCTAACGCTTATGGCATGTGGCGCAGCGAACTTCTTGCCCGCCTGTTTGAGTTCAAATAATCCGACGATGCGCATGGGCACAACTGGGATGTTGAGATTGTTGACCAGCAATCCAATGCCAGCGCGAAATGGCCGCAGTTTGCCGTCGGTTGTGTGATGGCCCTCGGGAAAAACGAGAATGCTGTATCCCCGATCGACCGCCTCGCCGGCGTAGGCAAAACTCTGGCGGAAGCCTGCTTCACGCGGTAGAGGAAAAAGATTTAGAAGCGAGACACCGAGAACCCACTGCAGCCGATCGTAGATTTTGCCGAAGAAGCCGCGGCTATCTGCCGGAGAGCGCAGGGCCTCGAGGGCCTCGCCCCCAGTCGCTGTGGCCAGCCGATTGCGCAAGCGTGCCGTCAGCGCGGTTTGAACAAATCCCACATCAATATCGTCAATATGATTGCAAACCACCAGCAGTGGGCCGGGGTATTCACGCAGGTTTTCACGGCCTTCAATCCGAGGCCAGCCTAGAACGAGCACGGCAGGGCGCATCAGCAAATAGTGTGCGACCCATCGCACCCAAGTCACCGGCCAACGCAACACCCACGCCGGATAGTGATAACCCGCCTGCTGCATGTTTTGGCCGCGCAGCATGCGCTCGATATCGCCAACCGTGCGCGCGGCAGTGAAACGAGTTTCGCTGAGATCGACCTGGTAACGATCTTCCAACGCGCTTAACAGCTCCACGCGGTCAAGCGAACTGAGGCCGAGGTCCGATTGGGTATCGGAATTGAGCCCGCTTTGAACGCTCGAGGGACTTTTTCCTGTTATTCGGCTTATTAATTCAGCCACTGAACTGCTATCCGCTGGTTTTTTCCTTGTGGATTGCGCTCCCGTATGTGAAATCCGCTGATCGGCAAAGTCGCGGATCAGATTTCGCCGGGGCTTCTGCGTGCCAGTCCGTGGAAAATCTTCATCGGGCCATTGCACCCACATACGCATGCGCTGAAATTCGGCCAGCGACTGGTTCGCCCGTTCGACAGCCGGCTCCAGCGATGC
>JASIEN010000341.1 GCA_030045935.1 Candidatus Sulfotelmatobacter sp. | reverse complement strand
GCCGCTTTTCCGGAGCCAAGTCGAGTACTTCGTCCAGATAGGGACTTAAATTTCGCCATTGCTCGGGAGTGAGGGTTCTCATCGATTTTCACATCGGCAGCTCGGCCTGCAGCGTGCGATGCAGATACAAGCGCGCCTTCTCCCATTTGCGCTGCACCGTGCGCTCGGAGATCCCTTCCATATTGGCGATCTCGCTGAAGGAAAAGCCGCAGAAAAACTTCAGGTCCACAACCTGCGAGAGCGAGCTGTCAACCACGGCCAACTCGTCGAGTGCATCGCTCAACCGCATCAGTTCGTGGTCGTTGGGAAGATTCTCGCCGGCATCGGTGGTCAAAGCTGTGATCTCAAAGTTCCCGCCGCGTTTTACAGCCAGCCGGTTGCGAACATGGTCGATGATGACTCCGCGCATCACCCGCGCGGCATAGGCCATGAAGCGCGCCTGATCGGGGAAATCGCTTTCTTCCTGCTTGGCTATATTAAGGTAGGCCTCGTGAATCAGGGTTGTCGCGCTCAGGCTGCCGATTCCCTGGCTCGCCAGTTGCCGCTTCGCCAGGGCATGCAGTTCGGCATAGAGCAGAGAAAACAACTTGCCCGCGGACTCCTGGTCGCCCCCTTCGGCCAAACCGATCAGATGGGAAATACTGGCGTCGCCTTCCCCCATGGACGTCCGCCTTTCGCGTGGGCAAAAGCCTCTCGCATTTCGGCTGAATAGTCAAGGTCTGCTCAGAGCAGGAAGGTACGGCGGCCGATCACTTTTTCGCCTGCGTGGCGTCGAACTGGACGGCATTTCGGGCAAGTGGGACAGATGCAGCGAAGGTTGGGGTGCCCCAGGTCCCGCCGTCTTTGCGAGGCCTGGCACGACTCGCTATTGCGATTCGCAAAACTGAGCCGGGCTTATTCTGCGGCCGCTTCCTTCTCGATCACCACTTTCAAATGGGCCGTCACGTCCTTGTGCAGCTTTACCGGGACGGTAAACTCGCCCAAGGTTTTCAGGGGATCGTGCAGCTGAATCTGCCGGCGGTCAAGATTGATGCCTTTCCTGGCCGCACCCTCGGCGATGTCCACCGAAGTAACGGAACCGAACAACTGATCGTGCTCGCCCGATTTGCGCGTGAACGAGATTGAAAGCGCTGCAAACTGTTTGGCCAATTCTTCGGCCTGCGATTTTTCTTTGGCCGAGCGCCGGACCGCCGCAGCCTTCATCTGCGCGATAACGGCCTTGTTGCCCTCTGTGGCTTCGATGGCCAGCTTGCGCGGCAAAAGAAAATTGCGCCCATATCCTTCGGCGAC
This sequence comes from Candidatus Sulfotelmatobacter sp., assembly GCA_030045935.1. GTDB lineage: Bacteria > Acidobacteriota > Terriglobia > Terriglobales > Acidobacteriaceae > Sulfotelmatobacter. The sequence goes on along the minus strand of JASIEN010000341.1, from coordinate 1,740 downwards.
CTTCACCACATCGCCGCGTGACCCCAGCTTATTGACGTCTTCTTTGAGAATGACTTCCATTGGTATGACTCCGATCTCAGATTGCTGGCTACGGATTCACGCGGATTTTCGCGGTTCAAATTAGAGAAAACCGCGATCAACCTTGATGAAAAGAATGATCCGTGAAGGTCCGTGCAAATCCGTGGCCAATAGCGTTTTCTACTGCACTCTTCCCGCGAACGGCAGCAGCGCAATATTGCGCGCCTGCTTGATGGCCACGGCCAGGCGGTGCTGGTGGGGCGAGCACACGCCGGTCAAACGCCGGGGCACGATCTTGCCGCTCTCGGCCACGAATTGTCCGAGCAAGCGGTAGTCCTTATAGTTTATGTCGGCAATTTTCTCGGTGCAGAACTTGCAAACCTTCTTGCGCCGGAAAAACTTACGCCCACCAGCTTCCCGCGGCCCACCCCCCGGCCCCGGACGTCCCGCCCCAAACCGCGAACGGTCACCACGTTCTCCTGCGGGCCGCCCTGCCTCAGTTCTTGTGCCCTCATCCGGGCGTTCAGTTGCTTTTGTTTCTTCCGCCATAAAGCTCCTTCGTTGCTGCTAGATGTCGTTTTGCAATTGCTCAGAATAATTGCCGACTGTTGATTTCGGGCTGTTTGATCGCACCACTGGACCCGACAGGCGGGGACCCTCCATCAGCAGTCACAATCAAAAAGTTCGCTTCAAGCCGTCGCCGATGTCTCGGCTGCCGGAGCAGCGGGAGCTTGCGCGGCTGCCGATGTCTCCGCGCTCAGTTTCCTGCGCGCCTCCCGCAGCTTCTTGATCTTTTCAAGCCGCTTCTGTTCCAGATCGATGCGAACGGTAAGGAACTTGATCACCGGCTCTGTAACGCGCAGCCGGCGCTCAACTTCATGAATCACCGGGCCCGCGCCTTCGATGGTCAGCAGAACGTAGATTCCTTCCCGGAACTTGCGCACAGTGTAGGCCAGCCTGCGCTTGCCCATGCGCTCCGCATTCTTGACCGTTCCCGAAGCCGACGCGACCGTCGACTCAAGGTTCGAGATCAGCTTGTCCAAATCTTCTTCCGCCATGTCGGGGCGAACGATAAACATCAGTTCATAAGTACGATTCATTGTCAGTCTCCAAACTCTGGAACTTTATTGCCGCGGATTCACGCGGAACACACGGATAAGGTTCGCGAAATCCACGGCCGAGAATTTCTTGCTAGTCCGTATCTTCCTTCCGGTTAAACTGGTTCATCGCGGCCGCTTCGCCTTCGGTCAAAATCACTTTCACGGCTTCGGCTGCAACATCGAGCATCCCGTCAACAACTTTCAATTGCGCTTTGCGCATGGGCGAGAGCAAATACTCCTTGCCATCGGTCACTTTATGCTCGGGCGCAACCCCAATCCGAATGCGCAAAAAATCATTCGTATCGAGCGAACCGATGATCGACTCGATCCCGTTATGCCCCGCCGAACTGCGCCGCCGATGAACGCGCAACGTGCCCAGCGGAAAATCCAGCTCGTCCTGAATCACGATCAGGTCCGATTCCGGCTTTAGACCGCTCTTCGCCAGCAACTCCCGCACCGACACGCCGCTAAGGTTCATGTAGGTTTCGGGCTTGGCCAGCAGCACCGGCACATCCGCAATCTGCATTCGCGCCGTCAGAGCCCGGCATTGCCGGTTCCTGATTTCAATGCCGTGCGCGCCGGCAATACGATCAACCGATAAAAATCCAACATTATGCGGCGT
>JASIEN010000340.1 GCA_030045935.1 Candidatus Sulfotelmatobacter sp. | reverse complement strand
TCGTAATCGTTTCCTCAGAGGCAGCGGCTACAGCCGGGACAGTTGTTGACTCTTGCGGCGCGGCAGGAAGTCGCGCCCTTCCACAAGCCAGATGTCATACCGGGCGCTTAGTCTTTCAAATCTGTGGGTGGTGCGAGCGGGCGGCGGGCACAATGATCGCCTGTTCCATGGTGGGAACGTTGGTGCCACGCAGTCGGGTTTCGGCCTCGTGCAGTTTCTCCGTTTGATTGGTCTGGTAGTAAGCCTGCACCAGCAGTTCCATGGTAAAGGGATTGTCCTGGTCTTCTTCGAGGTAGCCGATGGCTTCATGGAATTTTTTCTGGTCCATGAGGAGCGCGCCCTGGGCGCCATTGTAGGAGCTTTGAATTACACGGTTGCGGCTGTCGGACGCCATGGCTTCGAGCTGTTTGAGAGACTTGTCAGCCAGTTCCTGATTATTGGCATGAGCGGCGCGGACGGCACGATTGCGCAGAATGCGGGAAAGTTCTTCGTCCTTATCGGATTTGGAGATCGCTGCGCGCTGGCTGAGGGCCTCCTCCGCTTCAACCAGGCATCGCAGAGAGGCATTGTCGTCGGCCTGATATTCGGCCATATGGCGATAGGCTTGGGCTTCCTGCAAATCCTGCTCTTTAGCCCGCGCGGTCTGGGCGATCTCCTGGAATTGTTTGTCGGCTTCTGCGAACTTCCCTTCACGAACCCACGTCATTGCTGACTGCATGCCGTAGGTTAGCCGGTCCGCTTCGTTGTGCGCGAAGCGAATAGCTTTTTCATATTCCACCCGGGCCTTTTCCTGATTTCCCATGAGAGCGTAAGTGTCGCCAAGGCCAACCTGAGAGCTGACGAAATCCGGGTCGATTTTCAGTGCGGCGCGGTAGTGCTTGAGCGAACTCTGGAAATCTCCGGCCATGCGCTTGAGTTCGCCGTAGGAATCCTCGGGATTGGGCTCTGAGGGAAGCAGATCGACGTAGCTCTCCATGGCGGCGAAGGCCTTGGTGAATTCGCGATGACGGGCGTAGACGTAAGCCAGATCATTCAGCGCGGGCGGAAAGTTCTTGTCTATCAATAGCGCGTGCTCAAGAAGTCTTTGCGCCTGCTCGTCGCCGTTTTCGGCCATCAGCCAATTCGCCGCCAGATAATAAACATGCTTGTCCTTGGGGAACATTTCGAGCATATCGTTCATGTCGGAGATGCCGCCGATGAAATCGCCCTCCTGGACTTTCACGATCCAGGAAACCATCAACTGTTCACCCCGCGTCCCTTTGGGAGCGAAGAACCTGGCATAGTTGCGGGCTTCGCTAATCTCCTTGGGATTGCTGCTATTGAAGGCAATCCAGGCCCATGCGACGGCCAGGTTCGGGTCGGCTTTGACGGCGGCACGCCAGTCGTCATTGCAGCGCTCGAGGTAAAGATTCTCGTAGTCATGCATGCCCTTGAGGTAAAGCGCGCGCGCCTTCGGCGATGACGTCGTGACCGGCATGGAGGGCGAAGCGGACTGCTTAATGTGATGGGCTAAAGCTGGCGCGGCGGAACACACGGCCAGGGCAAGGATGGTGAGTAAGGCGCAGCTAGGGCGACGCATCGATCTCTCCGCGAAATGTGGTCGGGGGATGAGGTGAGCGTAACATCGCAGTAACCAGGCGGGTTAGTGACGGAAGACGTAGGACGGGTGGAGTGGGGCGCGGCTATGAATGTCCGCGCGACCGGCAATTCATCGATTTCTGCTACAGAAAAGGTGTGTCCCTGCTGCCTATGAAGGCAGGGACCGCTGACCGACAAAACTAAAACTTAAAGATCGCTGCGAACTGGACTCCGCGCGGCCCGCCGCCACCGAGGAACGGGTTACCGATACCTACGTCGCCGGTCGCTGTCAGTTGGTAGTACGTTCCGGGGGCGTAGCCACCTGTAAAGGCACCGCCACTGTTAACAGCATTGGGTGCTCCAATGTCTCCGATAAAGTTGGGCAGCAAAGGATTCGAGAAATTCGGATGATTCACCAGGTTAAAGAACTCGGCTCGCAGAGTCATGGTTACGTGCTCCATCAGGCTGGTGTCCTTGAAGACTGAGAAGTTGAATTCCTTGAAACTCGGTCCCAGCAGCGAGTTCCGGCCCAGACTGCCGAAATGCCGTGTGCCCGGAATACAGTTAGTCTCGTCGGGGGTGCCATCATTGTTGGGGTTTCCAAAGGTGCAGGGCGCGGCAAAGGCGGTGAGGTTCAGGAATTGCGAGGGGTCGCCAAAGTTGTACTGCGGCTTTGCGATTTCATCCGGCCGGTCAAAACCCTCCCCTGAACCGGAGTAGTCTCCCTGGAATTCATAGTTCAAGTGCCAGGGCTGACCATCCTGCAAGTTCAGGATGCCGTCCAAGCCCCATCCGCTCTTGAGTCGCGACCAAGCGCCAGAGGTTTTGGGGAACTGGTACACAAAGTTCCAGGTAAAGCGACGGCGGATATCGAAGCTCGAGTTTCCGCGGTCGGCTGCCGGCACCGTGCTGTTCTGCGGCTGGGCCTCGTTTGGCTCGAAATCCTCGAGATCGCTGGCCGTGTCAATCGAGTGGGACCAGACAAAATTTGCCTGTGACGAAAGGCCGTGCCATCCGCTCGTGCGCAGACTTGCTTGCAATGCATTGTAGTTTGAATTGGCGGAAGACTCTTCCTGATTCAGGTAGAAGAAATTCGGGTAGTTACGCGGCACCGAGTAGCTGTTGATGCAGTCACAAGCCAAGTCGGTGGCTGTAATCACCGCCTGACTCGGTTGGTTGATATCGAGGAAGCGGAACAGCTTGATTCCGATCGATCCGACGTACCCAATCTGCAGAACGTTCTTACGCCCCAATTGCTGCTGCAGGTTCAGATTGAAATTCTGCACATAGGGCGTGGCGAAGTCCTGATCTACGGCGAAGACGCCAAAGGGAGGCAGTGGATTGGCTGTGCCAAAAACCGGAACGTCTTTCGTCAGGTTGTATCCACCCAGACTGAGGCTGAAA
>JASIEN010000339.1 GCA_030045935.1 Candidatus Sulfotelmatobacter sp. | reverse complement strand
ACCTGGATATTGAGGCGCGGCAGGTTTGCCAATCGTTAGGATTGCCTATGACCCGCGCGAAGACCGCGGGCGTGCACCCGAAATTCATCGCCATGATCCGGGAATTGATCCTGGAACGAATGAATCCCGAGCAGGAGCGGCGGGCTATAGGAGCTTTCGGAGCTCGTGCGGATGTTTGTGCTGAGGATTGCTGCCTTGCGCCGCAAAGACACGGGGCTCCTCGGATAGTTGTGAAAGACTGAAAGGCAGAGGCCGCCGTAGGATACGGAAAACTCTCGGATTTTTGCGTTGCCCCTTTGGAGGGTCGAAACCCCGGTCTCGGTCCAGCCGCCACCAGGCGCGTCGTGTTAAGGATCCTCAGCGTTTCCAGTACACAGTATCAAGTTCAAGACCTCATCCAGGTTACCTTCGGCACTTTCAGCATCCTCGGAGAGACCGATAGATTAACTACTTAAAGATGGCGGTTTCTATGCGGCGGATTGCGCTTTTAATTGTCGCGTTGGCTGCCGTCTCTGAATCTGGGCCGAATCCGAAGGTAAAGCCACACGCAATCCCGGTCTGAAGACGTGTTCCATGGATAGCTCAAAAGCAGCCACAACCACAGCAACAGATTGGACCTCTTTGCTGGCCGATCCGGACCTTGCGAAAAACCTGGGCACGCTCTTGCGAGTCTATCGCGAGGCCGCACCCGAGCAGAGGGAGCAGGCCTTGCTCGCCGCCATGCGCGAAATCAAGAAAACATCTGGCGGGTCCAGTCAACAGGCCGATGCCCCACCTCCCGTAACCAAACCAGCCGCAGCAATCCCGCCATTCGAACCAGATATTTTCAGCCCCACCTCGGGACAGGACCGGCGGCGTCACCCCAGAATTAAGTGTTTTGTGGCGGTAGAGATGCGGGTTAATGAAGATACCACGCCTATATGGGGAAATCTGTCGAATACCAGCCTGGGTGGCTGCCAGGTGGAAACCGCCACGCACATCGCTTCAGGCTCCAGGGTAGAGATTGGATTATGGATCGCGAGCGGGAAGATATGGATAAAAGGTATGGCTCTGAATGGGGTGGTCACTCGGCCGGCGCCGGCTCGTGGTGTGCGGATCCGCTTTGAGGGAATGAACCCGCCCGAGAGGGAGAATCTCAAACGATTCCTCAAGTACGTTCAGGAAACCACTCGAGCAACGACAAGCGAAAAAAGCTATCTGCAGCTGCTGAAGTAAAAGCCCAACCCAGCCTCTCTTTTTTCAGTTTCATCCTTTAAAAATTCACCGCCACTCTCTCTCCAGGAAACTTGATACACTCGATGTGTGACTGCAACCCTTTCTTTATCAGACACTCTAACCAAATAGAAGTTTCAGGAGAGGAGTACGCATCACATGGCAGCCAGCGAACAGGCAGTTGTTACCGGCCAGCAACTCGACACACTATCCATCAACACGATTCGCACACTTGCTATCGATGCGGTGCAGAAGGCCGACAGCGGCCATCCCGGCGCACCCATGGGCCTGGCGCCAACTGCGTATTGCCTGTGGCAGCAGTTTTTGCGCTACGATCCTGCCGACCCGAATTGGCCCAATCGCGACCGCTTCGTTCTTTCCAACGGCCACGCTTCCATGCTGCTTTACGCTTTGCTATATCTTGCGGGCGTGCGTCAGGTAGCGGAGGACGGCGAAGTCACAGACGAACTCGCCGTGTCGATGGAGGAAATCAAGCGCTTCCGGCAACTGGGCAGCCGCACTCCCGGGCACCCGGAATCGCATCTTACTTCTGGCGTAGAGGTAACGACTGGTCCGCTCGGCCAGGGCGTGGGAAACAGCGTCGGAATGGCCATCGGCGCAAAATGGCTGGCAGAAAATTTCAACAAGCCAAGCTTCGAAATCTTCAACTACAACATTTACACCATGTGCTCCGATGGCGACTTGATGGAAGGACTGGGAGGAGAGGCAGCGTCGCTGGCCGGCCATCTCAAACTTTCCAATCTGTGCTGGATGTACGACAACAACCATGTGACACTCGACGGCCCGGCCATTTGGTCGTTCAGCGAAGACGTGGCGACGAGATTTATCGGATATGGATGGAACGTCACGCGCGTCCACGACGCAAACGATCTCGAAATGCTGGCGCGCGCCTATGAAGTTTTTCAGAACACAACGGACCGCCCGACACTGATCATTGTCGATAGCCACATCGGTTACGGATCTCCTCACAAACACGACACAAACGCCGCCCATGGAGAGCCGCTGGGCGTAGAGGAGGTGCGGCTGACTAAGAAGTTCTACGGCTGGCCGGAAGACGCCCAGTTTCTTGTCCCCGAAGGCGTGCGCGAACACTTTCAGGAAGGAATCGGAAAGCGCGGGCGCGAATTGAGAGCGCAGTGGAAAAAGATGTTTGCCGAGTATACCAACCGGTATCCCGACCTAGCCGATCACATAAATCGTATGCAGCGCCGCCAGTTGCCGGACAACTGGGACAAGAACCTGCCCGTCTTCCCTGCCGATCCAAAAGGAATGGCGACCCGTGAGAGTTCCGGAAAAGTACTGAACGCGCTGGCGGAGAATATTCCGTGGCTGATTGGCGGCTCAGCCGATCTGGCTACCTCGAATAAAACCACGCTGAAAGGTGCGGGCGATTTTGAAGCCGGAAACTATGCCGGCCGCAACTTGCATTTTGGCATCCGCGAGCACGCAACGGCAGCGGCTGTGAACGGGCTGTCGGCCTCGCGGATACGGGCTTTCGGGGCGACCTTCTTCAACTTCAGCGACTACATGCGGCCCAGTATGCGGTTGGCCGCACTGATGGAAGTTCCTTCGATTTTCATTTTCACTCACGATTCGATCGGTCTTGGCCAGGATGGTCCGACGCATCAGCCCATCGAGCAACTCGCATCGCTGCGGGCTATGCCGAATATGATCGTGCTTCGACCCGCGGACGCGAATGAAGTCACCGAGGCATACAAGATCATCATGCGGTTAGAGCATGAGCCGGCCACTCTTGTACTGACCCGGCAGCCACTTCCGACATTCGACCGCACAAAGTATGCGCCGGCCTCAGGAGTCGCAAAGGGCGCGTATGTGTTGGCCGATGCTGCCGGAGGAAAACCGGATGTAATTCTGATGGGCACAGGCAGTGAAGTTTCCTTGTGCCTTGAAGCTTACGAAAAGCTCAAGGCGGAAGGCATTAAAGCACGAGTTGTGAGCATGCCCTCTTGGGAAATCTTTGAGCAGCAGGATGCTTCCTACAAAGAAAGCGTGCTTCCCTCGTCGGTGAAAGCGCGCGTCTCGGTAGAAATGGCTGCTACTCTGGGTTGGGATCGCTATGTCGGACCCAAAGGTCGGATGGTGGGCATGCATCGCTTCGGCGCCTCCGCCCCGATCGACGACCTGCTCAAGTTTTTTGGCTTTACGCCTGACAGAGTTATAGAAGAAGCTCGCAAGGCAATCTCGGACGCGGCGCGCTGAAGAACGTGCTTCGCGCTAAAAGGCACAACCACATTCGCCGTGGAACGCCTAAGCATGTACACCACGGCGCCGCTTTATGAGGAGAGTCATATGTCTTCTGGAGTGCTTGAAAACGCAAAAGCCACCAATCCCTTAAAGGCCCTGCTCAGCTACGGACAATCGATGTGGCTGGACTACATCCGCCGCGATCTGATCACAAGCGGCAAATTGAAAACCATGATCGACGACGATGGACTGCGGGGAATGACGTCAAATCCTTCGATTTTCGAAAAGGCCATCGCCGAAAGTTCAATCTATGACGACGTGTTGAAGTCGCTGGCCTCGCGGCCTGATCTCGACGCGATGGCGCGGTATGAGCAGATCGCCATTCGTGATATTCAGGATGCAGCCGATGTTTTGCGTCATGTCTACCAAAGCTCGAATTACCGCGACGGTTACGTCAGCCTGGAAGTCTCGCCTTTCTTGGCCATGGAAACGCAAAAGACCATCGATGACGCTCGCCGCCTGTGGAAGACCGTTGGCCGCGAGAACGTCTTGATCAAGGTTCCAGGCACGAGTGCGGGTCTGCCTGCGATTCGGCAACTGATCGGGGAAGGCATCAACGTCAACGTGACGCTCTTGTTCGCGCAAGAAGTTTACGAGGAAGTCGCAGAGACCTACATCGCCGGACTGGAAAACCTCGCCGCACGTGGCGGAAACCTGAAAAAGATGGCCGGAGTGGCCAGCTTCTTTATCAGCCGCATCGACACGATGGCCGATGGAATCATCAAGGACAAGCTCAAGTCCGTCAGCAACGCACAGGAGGAGGCCACGCTAAAGAGCCTGCTGGGCAAAGTCGCCATTGCGAACGGAAAGTTGGCTTATCAACGTTATCTGCGCATCTTCGCGGGACCGCGCTGGGAAGCTTTGGCTGCAAAAGGAGCGCAGACGCAACGCGTGCTCTGGGCCAGCACCAGCACGAAGAATCCCGCATATCGTGACGTCATGTACGTGGAAGAACTCATCGGTCCCGACACGGTTGATACCATGCCACCGGTTACGGTGGATGCTTTTCGGGACCACGGCCAACTGCGGACGAGCCTTACCGAGAACGTCGCAGGGGCACAGAAAACAATGGATGATCTCGCCCGCTCCGGTATTTCTATCAAAGAGGTGACCGACAAGCTGACAATCGAAGGCGTAAAGCTCTTTGCCGATGCCTTCAATAAACTGCTGGCAGCCGTGGAGCAGAGCACAAAAAAGAAAGCCTCGTAAGAAGGACAAGAACGAGTGAGCCGCTTGAAATCTTCGCTGCCGGAGGGTCTAGCTGCGTCTGTGAACGGCAACATTGCGGATTGGCAATCCGGCCGCAAAATGGAACGGTTATGGCAACGCGATGCCACCTTGTGGACGGGCGGTGACGAAGACAAGTGGCTGGGCTGGCTCGATATTACGGAGTATCAGATTGAGCATTCCTCGGTGCCGCGCGGTCTGCAGAAAGAAGTCTGGAGCGCGGGCTTCAAACATGCCTGCCTGCTGGGCATGGGCGGATCGAGCCTATGCCCGGAAGTGCTGAGCATGACCTTCGGGAAGCTCCCCGGCTACCCTGAGCTGCACGTTCTCGATTCCACCGATCCGGCGCAGATCAAGGCGTTGGAAAGAGAAATCGACGTCGCTACTTCGCTATTCATCGTTTCCAGCAAGTCTGGTACTACGCTCGAGCCCAACATCTTCAAGCAGTATTTCTTCGAGCGGACGAAGCAGGTTGTGGGCGCTGACAAAGCTGGCAGCCACTTCATCGCCATCACCGATCCCGGTTCGCAAATGCAGCAGGTCGCCGAGCATGACCGGTTCCGCCTTATCTTTTATGGGCGGCCTTCGATCGGAGGGAGATATTCAGCGCTGTCGAATTTCGGCATGATTCCGGCGGCGGCGATGGGCATTGACGTAAAGAGATTTCTGGACCGCGCACAGGAAATGGTTCGTTCCTGCGGGCCCTCGGTACCGGTGGAGCAAAATACCGGCGCCGTGCTGGGAATTACCCTCGGCACAGCTGCGGTACATGGCCGCGATAAAGTCACCATCATCACTTCGCCTGATATCGCCGATGTGGGCGCGTGGCTTGAGCAATTGCTCGCCGAGTCCACCGGGAAGCAAGGCAAAGGCATCGTTCCTGTCGATCGCGAATATCTCGGCGCGCCAGAAGTTTACGGGAAGGATCGCATCTTCGCTTACATTCACACACAACATGCAACGGACGTCGGGGTGGAGGCAAAGATTAGCGCGCTCGAAAAAGCCGGACAGGCTGTCGTGCGAATCTCGATGCCTGACATCTACGATCTGGGCGCGGAATTTTTTCGCTGGGAGATTGCAACCGCCGTCGCCGGAGCGATCATCGGCATCGACGCTTTCAATCAGCCTGATGTGGAAGCCAGCAAGGTTGAGACGCGCAAGCTGACTTCGGAATACGAAAAGACAGGTTCCCTTCCCCCGGAAAAGCCTGTGCTGGAAGATTGGGGGGTTAAGCTGTTTACTGATGATAAGAACGCTGCCGAGTTGGCGTGCGCCGCGGGGTCGGAGAAGTCTCTGGCTTCATATATGAAAGCGCATTTGGCTCGCATTCAGCCCGGCGACTATTTTGCCGTGCTGGCCTATGTACAGATGAATGCCGCACATCAGCAAACCTTGCAAGCGATCCGGCACAGCGTGCGCGATAACAAGCGCGTTGCGACTTGTCTCGGCTTCGGCCCACGATTTCTGCATTCGACCGGGCAGGCATATAAAGGCGGGCCAAATACCGGAGTATTCTTACAGATAACCTGTGACGATCCGGTTGACTTGCCGGTTCCGGAGCAGAAATATACGTTCGGCGTGGTCAAAGGGGCACAGGCCCGCGGAGATTTTCAGGTGTTGGCCGCGCGTGGACGGCGGGCCTTGCGTGTGCACTTGAACGATGTGAAATCGGGGTTGGGTAAGCTGGCCGACGCGGTGCAAGCCGCGCTGGCATAGGCCGGGGGCAACCCTAGGGAAAAATATGCAACTAGGAATGCTTGGTCTCGGCCGCATGGGCGGTAACATGACGCGCCGTCTGCTGCGCGGCGGTCATCAACTCGTCGTCTGGGATAGAAGTCCGGAGGTCGTGAAGGAGCTTACGGCCGAGGGAGCGGCTGGTTGCGCAGATCTGGAACAATTCGTTAAAAAGCTGACTCCTCCCCGCGCGGCGTGGGTGATGGTTCCTGCTGGAGATCCGACGGAGCAAACCGTTCAGCAGCTTGCCCAGCACATGCAGGCGGGCGACACAATCATCGATGGCGGCAACTCGTATTTTAAAGACGACGTGCGGCGCGCGGGTCAACTCCGGAGCAAAGGCATTCATTACGTGGATGTCGGCACCAGCGGCGGGGTTTGGGGACTGGAGCGCGGCTATTGCATGATGATTGGCGGTCCCCAAGAAGCCGTGCAGCACCTCGATCCGATTTTCGAGACATTGGCGCCTGGCCCTGGCGACATCCCCCGGACCCCTGGGCGCGAAAAACTTGGCGGCACAGCTGAAGAGGGCTACATTCATTGCGGGCCATCTGGCTCCGGCCATTTCGTCAAAATGGTGCATAACGGCATCGAATACGGCATCATGCAGGCCTACGCCGAGGGGTTTGATATTTTCAAGAACGCGACCAGCAAAGAACTGCCGGAAGAAATTCGTTACGATCTCAACCTGCCTGATATCGCCGAAGTGTGGCGGCGCGGCAGTGTGATCAGCTCTTGGTTGCTTGATCTGACCGCGATGGCATTAACGGAAAATCCGGCGCTTTCCGAATACGAAGGCTTCGTGCAAGATTCCGGCGAAGGCCGCTGGACGATTCAGGCGGCCATCGACGAAGCCGTGCCGGTGGATGTATTGAGTGCAGCCCTGTTTGTCCGCTTCCGCTCGCGCCAGCAACATACATTTGCCGAGAAAATGCTTTCCGCCATGCGGCAGAAGTTCGGCGGGCACATGGAAGTAGGCCCTGCGAAAACTGGAGCTGCGAAAGAAAAGAAAAGCGCGTAACTGCTGGACGAGCCGGCGCAGAAATCTGGGGATTTGATCATGGCTGAATTGGCTGAACGGCCGGTAGCAAGTATTCCTCGCGTAGCTAACATAGGAGATCCCTGCGTAATGGTGATCTTTGGTGCAGCCGGCGACCTCACGGCTCGCCTGCTTCTTCCCGCGCTCTACAACCTGGCACGCGCCGACCTGCTCTCGAAAGAATTCGCGGTGCTCGGCGTAGCGCGAGCACAGATCTCCGATGATGACTTCCGCAAACGGATTCGTGAGGATGTCAAGCAATACTGTGGCGAGTGTATCGATGACGCCATCTGGGACAGCTTCGTTCGCCGCTTCTATTACATGGCCGGCGATTTCAATGACGACAATCTTTATCCGAAAGTAAAGGACCGTCTGGCCACCATCGACCGCGACCACTCCACGCACGAAAATTTCTTTTATTATCTGGCCACCGCCCCGAAGTACTTCGGCCTGATCGTCAACAAGCTCTCCGCCGTCGGACTGATGCAGCAAAACGACGGCCATTGGCGCCGCGTGGTCATCGAAAAACCCTTCGGACATGATCTGGAATCGGCCAAAATTCTCAACCAGGAACTGCTCAAGCTCGCCAACGAGAAACAAATCTACCGCATCGACCACTATCTCGGAAAAGAAACGGTCCAGAACATCATGGCATTCCGTTTCGCCAACGGAATTTTCGAGCCCATCTGGAACCGCCGCTACATCGATCATGTGCAAATCTCGGTGGCCGAAACTGTCGGTGTGGAAGGCCGTGGCAGCTATTTCGATCAGGCCGGCACATTGCGCGACATGGTGCCCAACCACATCATGCAGCTCATCAGCCTGACCTCGATGGAGCCACCGATCTCGTTCGATGCCAACGCCGTCCGCGATGAACAGGCCAAAATTCTGCACGCCATTCAGCCCATGAGCGACGAAGAAGTGCTCGCCCGCGCTGTGCGCGGCCAATACGGAGAAGGAACCATCGGAGGCGAACACGTGCCGGGCTATCGCGAAGAAGAGGATGTCCCGCCCGACTCCCGGACCGAAACTTTTGTCGCCATGAAGCTACTCATCGACAACTGGCGCTGGGCCGACGTTCCGTTTTACTTGCGCACCGGAAAACGCATGCCGGTCCGAAACACGCACATTGTGATCCAGTTCCGGCGCGCGCCCTTCGTTTTATTCCGCGACACCAGCGTCGAACACCTCATGCCGAACCAACTGGTGTTGCACATCCAGCCCGAGGAAGGCATTTCTCTGCAATTTGCCGCCAAGGTTCCCGGCCCGGTCATGCGCCTGGGCACGGTCGACATGAACTTTGAATATCAGCAATATTTCGGCAAGCAGCCCAGCACCGGCTACGAGCGCCTGCTGCACGATTGCATGATTGGCGACCAGACCCTGTTTCAGCGTGCCGACATGGTCGAAGCTGGCTGGAGCGTCGTCAACCCCGTGCTCGATTTATGGAAGGCGCTTCCGCCACGCAATTTTCCCAATTACGCGGCCGGCACCTGGGGCCCGAAAGAAGCCGACGAACTGATCGAGCGCGATGGGCGGCGCTGGAGGAACTTCACAGAATGATTCTGGCGGGCGATATCGGCGGGACCAACGCTCGATTGGCTTATTTCCAGCCGCAAAACGGAAATCTGCGCATGGTTTCCGAAGCTATCTTTCCCAGCCGCGAGTTCGGCGAATTGGGCGAGATCGTCACTAAGTTTCTGAAGCAAACTGAGGTCCGGCCGCAGGTGGCATGCTTCGGAATCGCCGGGCCGGTCCGCAATGGGCGGGTGGAAACCTCGAACCTGCCGTGGGTTATCGAACAATCGCGCCTGGCGGAGCAAATCCACATGCCGGCAACCCTGCTTATTAACGACCTGGAGGCCGCCGCTTGGGGCATTGCCGCGCTTAGTCCCGCAGATTTAGTTTCTCTAAATTCCGTTCCCCGATCCGCGGGCAATCAGGCGGTTATTGCGCCAGGAACCGGACTTGGCCAGGCGGGCCTATTCTGGGATGGCAGCCAGCACCGGGTGTTTGCCTGCGAAGGCGGCCACTGCGATTTCGGTCCGCAGGATGAGTTGCAGATTGAACTTTTGCGTTTCCTGGAGGGCCGCTACGAGCATGTCAGTTATGAACGAGTTGTCTCTGGTCCGGGATTGGTCAATATCTACGAGTTTCTCTGTACGAAGAACGGGACGGTTAAATCAGCCAGCGCCGCCTGTTTGCCGGATGCTGCAGAAATCTCAGGCTCCGCGCTGAAGGGAACCAATCCGCTGGCCGGGGAAGCTCTTGATCTTTGGCTCTCCATTTATGGGGCGGAGGCAGGGAACCTGGCGTTGAAAACGATGGCCACCGGTGGAATTTTTCTTGGCGGCGGAATCTCCCCCAAAATTCTTCCCAAGCTCAAGGGGCCTACATTCATGAAAGGGTTCTTGAACAAAGGCAGATTGCGTCCTGTGCTCGAGGGTATCCCTGTGCAGGTCATCGTCAATGAAAAAGCTGGGCTGCTCGGAGCGGCCCGCTGCGCCAGAGCAAATTCGGGCAATGGCAGAAGGGGAAAAAGATGAGTACCGAGCTAGAACTGAGGAGGCTTACTACGCCGCAGGAATTGTTTCAGGCGGCAGCGGATGAGATCATTCGCGCGGCAACCGAGGCAG
>JASIEN010000338.1 GCA_030045935.1 Candidatus Sulfotelmatobacter sp. | reverse complement strand
AACTTGCAGTGTTGGTGATCGGGCTCGCCCTCCCTGCAGCCGCAGCCGACAATCCGGCCAAAAAGAAGAATGGGATAATCAGCGTTCCCAGCAACCACTCGGTTGATGAGACGATCGACAGGGTCAAGAACATTCTGCAAAGCAAGGGGATCACCCTGTTTGCCTTCATCGATCACAGCGGAGAAGCAGAAAAAGTGGGCATGAAAATGCGCCCCACCAAGTTGCTGATCTTCGGCAGCCCCAAGGCCGGAACACCGCTCATGTTAGCGGCTCCCAGCATCGCCATCGATCTGCCTTTGAAAATTCTGGTTTGGGAGGATGCCGGCGGCAACGTTTGGCTCTCCTACAACAGTCCGGAATATCTTGCCGAGCGTCACGGTTTGCCGCAGGACCTGCTGCCGAACATCGCGGTCGTGGGATCACTGGCCGCAAAAGCCGGGGAATAGCGACTCGCAAGCTTTTGGGTGTCAGTGGAAGGTGCCCATGAGGATCCAAACGATCGCGCTAGTGTCGCTTCTGACGTCCTGCAGGTTTGTGGCGCAGGAATCACGCGCATCGGACGCCGCCTCGGCGGGCGCGTTGGTCCAACCTGCGACGCTCATCGTTGATCATAGCCTGCCCAAGCAAACGCTGACCGCGGAGATTCTTGCTGCCCGTCGCTATGACACTTTTTGGGACAACGGTGACGAGGCTTTGGCTCGTGCCGCATCGTTCATGCGGAAGGACGACATCGCCAGATTCGCCGCCAGTAGTTCGCTCACCCTGCGAGAGGGCGAAACTATTTGATCGGCTGCGAGTCGGTGGAGGCTGGCTAATGCAAAAGAAGGGGGACAGTTAATGAAGGCCGTGGGCTACAAGCGAGCGCTTCCCATCTCTGATCCGGAAAGTTTGCTCGACGTATTGCTTCCTGAGCCAGTTCCCGAGCCGCACGATCTTCTAGTCGATATTAAAGCGGTCTCGGTAAATCCCGTCGACACCAAGGTGCGTAGTTCGACCAATCCACCTTCGGGCGAAGTTAAGGTGCTCGGCTGGGATGCCGCAGGCATTGTACGAGACGTTGGTGGCGAGGTGACTCTCTTCCGTCCCGGCGACAGAGTCTGGTACGCGGGCTCCATCGCCAGGGCAGGCACGAATTCTGAACGGCATGTCGTGGACGAGAGAATTGCCGGGAAGATGCCCGCTTCACTGACTTTCGTGCAGGCAGCCGCGCTGCCGCTTACTTCCCTGACCGCATGGGAACTATTGTTTGACCGTCTCCAGGTGCTTCAAAATCCTCTACCGTTGGCGATCAACTGTTGGTCATCGGCGCATCGGGAGGAGTCGGCTCGATTTTGGTTCAGCTTGCACGAAAACTTACCAACTTGACGATCATTGGTACTGCCGATCCTCAAAATGAGACACGTGTTCGCGAACTGGGCGCACATTATGTCATTGCCTACGACAATTTGGGGAAGGAACTCCAGCGCATAGGGATTCCGTCTGTCGCCTATGTGGCCAGCCTGACTCACACCGACGCACACCTGAAGGAGATCAGCGAAATTCTATTGCCCGAGGGCCGTCTTGGCATCATCGATGATCCGGTCGGCCTCGATACCATGATTCTCAAGCCGAAGTGCGTTTCGGTCCACTGGGAGTTCATGTTTACGCGCTCGCTCTTTCATACACCTGACATGATCGAGCAACATAAGATCCTGAACCGCGTCTCCGAATTAGTCGACAAAGGTGAGATCGCATCGACTCTGGGCGAGAACCTCAGGCCGATCACCGCGACGAATCTGAAGCGGGCGCACGCTCTGGTCGAAGGCGGCCGCACTCGGGGCAAAATTGTGCTGGAAGGCTTCTAGATGGACCGCCGCATCCATGCCAGCGGTCTATTCGTGCGTTAAGCCGCGAGTAAATTGGTGGAGGCGGCGGAGTCGTAACCCGCGTCCGAAAATGTCATTGGTCAGGAGACTACACGCTTATTCCAGTTCATGCCAAAATAGCCTCTGCTAAGAAGACCGACGGACGGAAACCGATCTCATTCGAGGACTAAGCGGGGCCCGCCGCTAGCGAGTACGAATCAGTTACAAAAATTGGTCAGCTGGTCTAGACTTATTCTTCCCAAAGGCTAGGAAGAATGGAATCCAACCGCTTGGTTGTGATCGTCCCCGCGATCTACCCACGCAAGAAGTCATGGGATAACTTGGTAAAACGACTGCAAAAAGAACCCGCGTTCGAAAATAGCGAGTGGCTGTACCTAGATCACGGCTGTCGTTTGTACAGCCGCGTCCGATGCCGAGATTTGTCGCTCCAGATAAAGGCGAAGATCGACGCAGCCGTCGGGAAAAATCCCAAAATAAGAGATATTGTTCTGCTGGGTCATAGTTTGGGAGGATTGCTAGTTCGCCAAGCATATATTTTGGCGGCGACCGAAGCCACAGGTCTCCCAAGTCTGCGATGGGCCAACTTTGTATCCAGAATCGGCCTATTTGCATCAGTCAACAGAGGTCTTGACAGTGACAAGTCTACTTGGCGCCGACTGGCTCGTTGGGGCTACCGAATATTTCCAGTGCTGCAGGGCTTCGCAGTGTATGACCTGTTAAGAGGATCCGATTTCGTTACAAATTTGCGAATCGAATGGATCCGTCATTTCTACAACCTTGAACAAGCTCCCATCGTTACTCAGATCCTCGGCGATCATGATGGCATTGTCGCGAGAGATGACAGCATCGACATCGAGCAATTTCCTACCGCCTTTCACGTCACAATACCAGACGCAGGCCATGCGGATCTGTTCAGATTAGATGTAGCTCCGGACCCAGATGGACGGTATGCCCTGATTCGTGACGCTTTGATAAATACTACGCCCGGAGAGCAGAGGCAACTTCTAGGCCCGCAAAAGGTATTCATTGTGCTCCACGGAATTCGAGCAAGCAACCGGGAGTGGGTGAGGCAAGCGTGCAATTTAATCAGATCCAAACTTGCTCCTACCGATCTGACTGTAAAAATCATTCCGTCGACCTATGGTTGGTTTAGTGCTGTAAAGTTTGCGTTGCCTATGACAAGGAAAAAAAACATCGAGTGGCTTCAGGACCAGTACAGTGAGCAAATGGCACTCAGTCCCGGAGCCGAGTTTAATTTCCTTGGACACAGTAATGGCACTTACATGTTGGGTCAGAGCTTGGGGCGAATTGCCGGCATGAAGTTCAACCGTGTGATATTGGTTGGTAGCGTTCTTCCCACTCAATATCCATGGCAGAAGCGCTTTCAAAACGATCAAGTGAAGTATTTGCGCAATGAGAGGTCTAGTTGCGATTTCCCGGTTGGAATTTTGTGCAGTGCACTGCATGGTATCGGGATGCATGATATCGGAACGGGGGGATTCGAGGGATTTAGCAACTACGTCGGTTGTCAGATTATCGAGAACTATTGGTACGACGGAGGTCACAGCACTCCCCTAAGACAATCCAATCTTGAGGGATTGGTAGACGATTTAGTGTTTGGAAAGGTAACGATTCCAAACTTAAGCGCGACAGGATCGAGAGGTTACATAAGCCTATCGAGAAGGGCTCCACGTATTGCACAGTTGCTTGTATTGCTGGGACTGGCAGTGACTCTCTGGTGGGTCTTTTTTAGCGCGCACGGATTCTCATTACTTCGTCTTCTCGGTCTGTTGGCGTCAATTGGGCTGATCTTCTTTCTCGTGGATCTCTTCTAATCGCTGATTGGTGGAGGGATGTACGCAATTCGAAAACCTTCGCGGGTCTGGACGCGCCAACGTTCGACCAGATCATCCTCGGAGGCGACTTGTGGCCTAAGCTCCTTGTAGGCGTTCCAGCATCGGCGGACCTCGGCTTCTTCACGCGCGATGCGCACGTCTGCAATCGTGGGCTTCATCGGCGAACCTCGCTCGCACCCTGAGGATTGACCGCCGGCCTTGACCCGCTGAGACTAATTTCCGACATCGAAGCTCCTTCTCTGGATTTAAGGTGCAGATCAGCGCGACGGGTGTCCCGATGAAGAGAATGGTCGGCTCGATCGTCTTGTGCATTACAGAAACTAATATTTGGAGCTGCGCACTACACGCTATCCGAATCTTGCGATCGAATGCACGGGGCGATCAGTCTATCTGCGGATGTCCCC
>JASIEN010000337.1 GCA_030045935.1 Candidatus Sulfotelmatobacter sp. | reverse complement strand
GGTGGTCTCTATCCGGCCTACGTGCGAGGCGAAGCTTATTTGGCCGCACATCGGGGACGCGAAGCCGCTGGGGAGTTCCAAAAGATTCTTGACCATCGCGGAATCTTGTTTGGCGATCCAGTAAGCGCGCTGGCACGCTTGCAACTGGGCCGGGCCTATGCACTGTCGGATGATAAGACCAAAGCGAAAGCCGCGTATCAAGACTTCCTGACGCTTTGGAAAGACGCCGATCCCGACATTCCCATTTTGAAACAGGCCCAGGTCGAATACGCGAAGCTGCAATAGTCAACTGACGCAAACAGGCGATTACACTCATTGAGAATTGGCCAATCCCGTCCGGGTCAATGAGTGTAAATGGGGATTTTCAACAATTGAAGATCACTCTGCAACGAACTTCTGCACTCGCCGGCCCAAGATGTCACCAATATACACAGCACCATCTCTACCGACGGCGATGTCATGAGCACCGTAAATTTGCCCGTCGTAGTTGCCGTAACGGCTCCAACGGCTCAGCACCTTTCCGCTCAGATCAAGGCGGAGGACCCGACCACCATATCCTGGCACGGGTTTTTGCTCTCCACCATTCACAACATAAGCAAAGCCGTCCGACGCAATCGTGATCGCGAATGGCCTGCCCAGTTCGTCGCTCTTCCAGATAGAGAGGACTCCTCCATCGTGATCAAAAATCTGGATTCTTCTATTCTCGCGATCCGCGACGTAGACGCGACCTTCGGCATCAACAGCAATGCTGTGGGGTAGGTTGAACTCGCCGGGCTTGTCGCCCTTGTTGCTTCCCCACTGGCCAAGGAACTTTCCATCCGGGGAGAAACGCGCAACACGGCTGTTACCGTATCCGTCGCTAACGAAGATGGTTCCGTCGCCGCCAATGGCCACGTCGGTGGGTTTGTCGAAGTGAGTGCCGTCCTGGCCGGGTGTCCGTGCCGTTCCCAGCGTCATCAGGAGCTTGCCATCGTGGCTCATTTTGAACACCTGGTGCAATCCCACGTCGGTGAGCCAGAGATTGTCGTCGCGGTCGACGCGGAGGCCATGGGGTACCACGAACATGTTCTCGCCGAACGCCGCAATTTGCTGGCCGCTCTGACCATCAAAACAGAGGATGGTCGGTTCGGAGATCGGCGGAAGATTGGGTTCGGCTGAGTACTTGCGGCTTGCGCGATGGAACACGAAGACCTGATTGTGACTATCAACGGCCACACCGGAGACCTCACCCAACATGTAACCCTCGGGCAGTTGCGGCCAGTCGTGCACAACATGATAGAAAGCCTGTTCTTTTGGCGATTGAGATCGGTGCGGCGCGGAAAGCGATATTTCAGGCGGCTGGGCAAGTCTGCCTAGCAACGTTGCGGTCAGCAGCACGGCCTGGATAATTGCGCCTTTCATGGCCAGCAGTTTACGCCAGAGTGGCGCGTGTTTCCATAGTTGGCGACATCAGGCGTTAGCACTCATTGACTCTCAATGAGTGTAATCCGGATTTCTCAGCGATTAGGACAATCACCCGGCAGTCGCAGCCTCGGATGCCTGGCGGCAGATTGTTCAATTAACAGTTAATGAGATGGCCCTAAACCATTGGCATACAATGGGCTTAGATCCACGTTTTTTCGCTTGACAGCTTATCGTGGCCCTACTAGGATTTTGGCCATTCTTGGTCTCTCCGTTAAGTTTCAGATCGTTGAGGCGCAAGAAGCTTTTCTTCTTCACCAAAGCACCACATCGTCTGCGACCTTCGTCCGACCTGCAGGGCTTCGTTCCGTGATCCTGCGGTCCCGTTCCTAAACTATGTCCGAGCTCTCACACTGTCCTCTTAGGAGGGACCGATGAAACACTATGCGTTTTCAGCATTTGCCCGGCTGTTGGCGGTGAGCTTGTATGCCGCTGCAACGGTAAGCGGTGGAGTGGCAAACGCCCAGAGCGTTGTTCGCAGTCTCCCCCCCGCAACAAGCGACGGCAGTGGCCGCGGTGGTCACGGTGGTGGCGACAACGGAGGTGGTGGTGGAGGCCCGCAAGACCCTGGGCCGCGGGGTGCTCCAGTTAGCGCGGGAGGATTCCTGCCCGGTCTGACGTCGGCACAGCTCTCGCAGGCTCAGGATGGTGCTAACCGCTTCGTCGAAACGGAGACCTTCCCCGGAGGGCTCGGTCCCAGCTACAACTCCGGGCCGTTCAAGGCCTGCGGTGAGTGCCACGCGCAACCGGCGCTCGGGGGTTCATCCCCCTCGCTTGCGGCCTACCCCTTCGTCGGCCCGAATCCGCAGGCGACGGTTGATTACAACGCCGATGGCGCGACCAACACGGTGCCGAGCTTCATCACCCCAAGCGGGCCAGTGCGCGAGGCTCGTTTCGTGACGTTCGCCAACGGGACGGCGGATGGTGGTGTGCACGACCTGTTCACAGTGACGGGGCGTGCTGACGCCCCGACTTGTCAGCTCACGCAGCCGCCCTTCGCCGCACAACTCGCCGCCGGCAACGTTATCTTCCGCATCCCAACACCGGTATTCGGCGCTGGTCTGATTGAGAATATCGACGATGCCACGATCCTTGCCAATCAATCGGCGAACGCATCGGCCAAGGCGGCACTCGGCATCGCCGGACAACCGAACCGCAGTGGCAACGATGGCACCATTACGCGGTTCGGCTGGAAAGCCCAAAACAAGTCTCTGGTGATGTTTGCGGGCGAGGCATATGTAGTGGAAGTCGGCGTGAGCAACGAACTCTTCCAGACGAAGCGGCCGGCACCGGGCACAACGCTTCCGAGCGGATGCAAAACCACCGCTACGCCCGATGACACTACCAATCCGCAGCTTACCGGTCCAGCCGTTAACAGCGATGTGACGGCCTTCGCGGCGTTCATGCGGATGCTCGCTCCTCCGGCCGAAGGCCCATCCACGGCGCAGACGCAGCAGGGCCAGCAGGTATTCACCGCCATTGGCTGCTCGCTTTGTCATACGCCTAGCATGACGACAGCGGCATCGAGTGAGGCCACAGCGCTGTCGAACGTGAAAGTCAACTTGTTCAGCGACCTGCTCGTTCACGACATGGGTACTGGCCTGGCCGATGGAGTCTCGCAGGGAAGCGCAAATGGTCAGCAGTTCCGCACCGCCCCGTTATGGGGACTGGGCCAGAGAGCTTTCTTCCTGCACGATGGACGCACCTCGGATTTGGTGGATGCTATCCAGCAACATAGCAGTAGCGGTTCCGAAGCCAACGGGGTCATCAAAAACTTTAACGGGCTCAGCCAGTCACAGCAACAGGATCTGCTGGACTTCCTGCGTTCGCTGTGACGACTCAGCGATTTGAGCGATTTGCAACGTGGATATTGGACGGCCCAGGCTCAGAATGCAGGCGACCACAAGATTGTTGCCTAAGGGGGGTTGTGGCTATGCCTTCCTGACAAGTTCGATACGGCAGGCTCAGCCCTTCCGTACTCGACTTTCCCCGCTTCCAACAACGGCACAGAGTCGACAACTCTCTGGCACTCATTGACCCCAACGAAGGACGGGGGGGTTGAGTGTAATGGGGATGTTACGCCACCCAACCGCTAAATTCCCGCAGCGATCCCACGACTGCGTTTGCTCCCAACCTACTCGTCTGAGACCCGAGGAATGGTAAAGACTCAACTGGAAGCAGGCATCGCCCTGAACCTCAAGGTAGGCCGCTATCGCGAGAACGACGAAAGC
>JASIEN010000336.1 GCA_030045935.1 Candidatus Sulfotelmatobacter sp. | reverse complement strand
GTAAGAGGCCGGGGTAGTCTGGTCTCCGAAACCTGACGGCCACGCGGGCGCGGCGAAAATCTGGCTACCTTTGTAAACAACAGAGACATCAACATTCAATACATACGTGTGATCAAACCGGAACGTCTTACGTACCACCAAGTCCTGATCGGCATACTCAAAGGTGAGCGTAGCTGGGGCGCTGAGATGCCCCTCGGCGGATGCCACATACATCGCAGAGTTCAGCCGGTTGTGCAGATTTTCGTCGTAGGTGTAAAGCGAAAGTGGATAACCGAACTTCTGAGCCGCTGCTGAATTGACGAGATCCAGCGGTCCGTTTTGCTCGTCATTGTCGAACTTCTTGAGAATCCATGAGGTAACCTGCGCGCCCTGGTTGCTGAACGTGATGCGATAGAGATCGTTCTCAACAACGGTTTCGGTCTTCGCAGTGGCCTGTTTGAGGAGGTTATTTGCCGGAAGCGCCGCCGCTTGAGTCGGCGGCGCCGGGCTTGGACTGGGTACAGCGGGCGCCGGCTGCACGGTCGAAGGCTGGTTCTGGGTTGTTTGAGCAGGGGGCTGGGGCAGGTACTTCCTGGTCAGCGCCTGAAACACAATAAAGCCCAAGAAGGTCAGCACGAGAACCAGCAACAGCTTGCGCTCGCCGCCTGGTTCCTGCTGAGGATTTTGGTATTCGGCCAATGTCTTACCTGATGAACTCGCGGGTCGATGTGTGCTTCACCACCGGGTCGTATCCTGATCCGGCGAGTGGATGACAGCGCAGAATACGTCTCACTGATATCCATCCGCCACGCAACGCGCCGTAGCGCTCGACCGCTTCGATCGCGTATTCCGAACAGGTCGGCACGTACCTACAGGCTGCCGGCAGTGCGGGTGAAACCATGAACTTGTAAAGTTTCAGCAGTCGCAGCACGACGAATTTTGGCAGCTGTTTCAAAGGCGGCTCGATCTACGAACTTTGTCCGGATGGGCCGGACTTTCTTCCGGCCCGATTCGCATTCTTCAGAAATTCCTGTTCAATCTTGCTGAAGGCACGCTGCACTTCGTTCAAGACATCTGCAAAATCGGCGTGCAATACGGCCTTCTTCGGATTAATGACGACGTCAACCGCAGGATTGCCGGCACGCAGCGAAACGCGGACCGCCTCGCGCAAGCGTCGCTTCATGCGGTTGCGCTGCACGGCCCCGCCCAAGGCACGGCCAACGGTGAAGCCCACGCGCATGCCGTGTGGCGCGGAAGCCAAGGTCCGAGTTTCAAAGCCCGCTTCTTCCGAGCGCGACAGGTAAAACACCGTCATTAGTCCCGAAAAATGCCGCCGTCCTTCTTTGTAAACACGCTCAAAGTCGGCATGACGCAGAAGCCGCGCCGTCCTGGGAAATCGCGCCGTGTTTTTCGGCGGCATGGCGGCATCAGGCAACGACTCCATCATCGCATTCGCCGTCATCCCCTCCGGCACAGGCCGGGAAGAAAAGGTTTCGAGCATGGAAATGAGCAACCTCGGAACTGCTACTCGCGGAAGCCGGGCTTCACCGAAACCCGTTTGCGCCCCTTGGCGCGGCGGCGGGAAAGCACTTACTGGCCGCCCTGGGTTTTCATGCGCACGCGAAAGCCATGCTTTTTGCTCCGCTTGCGCCGGTTGGGTTGGAATGTACGCTTGGGCATGAAAGATAGCTGCTCCTAGTTTCCTCGACGGTGTATGGGCAAACAGTGAGTATAAATGAGTGGAAGGTTGAAGGGCAAAGAGATGCGAGTAGAGGTATCGCCTCAGGTCTGGACCATGAACCTCTTATTGAGCAACGAGCTGCTTCGTCGATCGATCAAGTCCACAACTTGCCGACGAGCCAGTAATCGACACTGAACTTTCCCGGACCGGAGCAGATCAGCCAGACAAAGAAGAGCATGTACAGGACTTCCGGAAGGTAGAGGAAATCGTCGAGCCAGTTAAGAGGCGGAAGTCCTTTAGGCAAAGTGTCAACCGCGTTGGTGAAGGTGGCCACAGTCATATCGATCAGTAAAGCTGCGCTGGCCGGGCTCGAGAGAAACCCCACAGTCAGCAAGGACCCGCAAACGAACTCGACACCCGCCACGAAATAAGCCGTCTGACGGGGAAACGGGACTTTGGCCTTAACCAGCGTCTCGTAAACAGGTTTCGTGCCACCGGCGACAAACAATTTGTTTGCCCCGGAGATGGCAAAGAACAACCCGATCGATACGCGTACCAGCAGGATGGCATATTGTTCCAAATCACTGCTACCCGACAGCGCAAACTGGACCAACCGTTTCCAATCCATCTTTCATCCCTTCATCGGAGAACGTGGTGTACCGATCTCCAAAATCACAAAGTTCGTTCATTGCAGACGAGTCGCAAAGCAGGATTCCCCAAACAGGTCGGGCAGCGACTCACGCACAGATTCGTCGTCATCGACGATTGACACAAGAGGATGTTCGACGCGATCAATTTCATTCTGGCGACGCACGAACGAAGCATGTGCCTGTCCGCAGGGGGCGTCAATTCTACCTTGGTGTTGGTCTTTTGCCGAGATCATGCTGCATCGGCCCTGGAGGCATCGAAGTGAACGGATAGTTTCCTTGCCGGATGAACCCGCCTCCCCCGTCCCTGAATATCCAACTGATGTTTTGGTATTGATCGATACGTTGGTCCAATTGATTCACACTCGTGCTTGTGGCCTAATTGCGGGCAGTTTGGCGGAGGAATTATGACCATCTTACAAACCGATGTGAGCAGCGTACAAATCGAACAAAAGAGCTATGAGATGCCCCCGCGGGAGGGGATCAGCATCGCGCAGTTTCTCACCGTCACCAACATCGAGCGATCGGCTCGCTACTACGAAAAGGTCTTCGGGGCTCGCATTCTGAGCCTGGGGGACGGCAACGCGCCTGCCTACCTTCAGCTTGCGAATATCTGGATGATTCTGAACGTTGGGGGCGGCCCGACCCCGGATAAGCCGACGGTAACCCTTAGCGTCCCCGATCCGAATCACATCAACAGCTTTATGAATCTCCGCGTGGCGGATATTTACGCCTGCTATGAATTATGGAAAAGTCGAGGAGCCGAGTTCATCACGGAGCCGATTCCCAAATACGGCGAGATTCGGTGCTACATCCGTGATCCCGATGGTTACATTATCGAGGTCGGACAGAGCACCACGGTCACCTACGGTTAACGCCCGGCCCGGATTCGATAGAGATTTGAAACGCTTGACCGATGACGGGAGCAATCGACGCTGGGGCATGCGTTGGTGTACCTGTTTACGATTGCAGGATTGCCAGCCACCACGTGCAAATCAAACTCCGGCAATAGTACCCGGGATTCCCTGATCGATTCGCACCTGACTTGGAAGATTTTCCGCCTCGCCAAATCCATGGCCTGAGAGCGACCCACTCGGCGGCTTTCACCCGCCAATTCGCAGGTCGCTGCGTTGCCTTCACCGAACGGTATTGCCAGATACCTCTCTATGTTACGTTGTTTTTCACGACAAACAGCGCCCGGAGCAAAAGAGAAGCGACGGTCATCCAATGCTGTCAGGAGGCTGAAGATGCATCACGTGCGGCAAGAGAAGCTGCCTTTTGTCGGCAGTTCGTATGAGTTCGTCGGATCTGAGCAGGGCAATACCGATGTTTCAGTGTTCCTCTTCCATGAAAACCTGGCTCGGGGCCAGGTCCGCACCGCCACCCTTATGATGAGATCCAGTTCATCCGCGAAGGCCGGGGAGTGTGGACGGTAAACGGCCAGACATTCGAGGGTAGTGCTGGCGACATCTTCGTGATTAAAGCCGGTGAGATCCATAGCTTCAAAGCGGTCGGAGATTCGCCACTGGTACAACTTGATGTTCACCTTAGTCCCCGCTTTATTCAGGAGAATCTCTAAGCGTCAAAATGCCGCCGGCAAAGAGCGCTCACCTGGCGTCACAAATCCGAGGACCACGCGGGCTAACGAACACTAACGCGCAAGGTTCTTATTTTTTCGCCTCCTGCGTTCAGCGCACTCTGCACATCTCGCGTTGCATTTACCTCTTTGACACTTGACAGGCGCGCCGAGTCGGGTTCTGAATGCAGGGGAGAGGAAAAATTCTTCGTGAAAAATTCCGTGCGGCGAAAAAATTTTGTGCTACTATGCCGCACGGTCAGTTTTAAAAATTCTCATTCACATGGCAACCGCGCACGACAACAGAAGCGCATTCCACAGTAAACTGAGAAGTCCAGCTTTTAGTTCCATCAGCAAGTAAGCTAACGCAGTTTTAGACAGGCGCCCTCGTACCAGCCGCCGGGGTGGCCAACGGCGGGTATTTCATAAATTTATGTCAGCACCGACTACAACGCTTTCCCCTAATCCGTGGACGCGTATTCTCGACGCGCTGGAAAAGAAAATCAACCGGCACTCCTACGACACCTGGCTGAAGCCGACGCGCTATAGCCACTCGAGCGGGGGGATACTGTTCGTGCGCGTGCCCACCGCCGAGTTCCGCCACGCCGGCGACAAGTACGCCGACCTGATTCAAGAGGCGATCGACAATCTCGGCCTCGAGTTCAATGACGTGAAGTTCGTCACCCCGGAGGATGATCCCGCCGCGACAGCCGTGCGTCACAACGGTGGCCTGTCGGCCCAGGCAGCGGCGATCGGCGGGCCCTCGCAGTCACGCTTCGACTGGGATGGCGCGGCGCAACTGAATCCGCGCTACACCTTCGACGCTTTCGTGATCGGCAGCGGAAACCAATTCGCGCATGCCGCTTGCCAGGCCGTGGCCGAGCGTCCGTCGAAAGCGTACAACCCGCTGTTCCTGTATGGCGGCGTCGGCATGGGCAAGACGCACCTGATGCAGGCCATTGGACACGAAGTCCAGCGCCGGCAGCCCCAGGCGGCGATTTGCTACGTCTCCAGCGAGAAGTTCACCAATGACATGATCAACTCGCTGCGCTACGACAAGATGACATCTTTCCGCGATCGCTTCCGCAGCGTCGACGTTTTGTTGATCGATGACATTCAGTTCCTGGCCGGCAAAGAGCGTACGCAGGAAGAGTTCTTCCACACCTTCAATGCCCTGCACGAAACCATGAAGCAGATCGTGATTGCCAGCGATCGTCCGCCGAAAGAGCTGGCGGAGATCGAAGATCGTCTGCGCAGCCGCTTCGAGTGGGGATTGATTGCCGATATTCAGCCGCCCGATCTGGAAACCAAAGTCGCCATTCTGCAAAAGAAAGCGGAGCAGGAGAAAGTTACGCTGCCGACCGACGTCGCCTTGTATGTGGCACAGAATATCCGCTCGAACGTGCGCGAGCTGGAAGGCGCGCTCATCCGGTTGGTGGCGCATTCGTCATTGATTGGAGCGGAGATCACTCTGCCCTACGCGCAGCAGGTGCTGAAGAATTTTATCGACTCGCAGGCGCGGCGTGTCACGATCGAATCGATTCAGAAAATGGTAGCCGAGCAGTTTGGATTGCGGCTGGTTGAGATCAAAGCGAAAGATAATTCGCGAGCCATCGTTTATCCGCGGCAGATTGCGATGTATCTGGCCAAGCACATGACCGAAGCGTCGTTGCCCGAGATCGGCCGCCAGTTCGGTGGGAAGCACCACACCACCGTGCTGCACTCCGTGGAAAAAATTGAAGAGGTTCGCAAGAACGATAAGGATTTGAACAGACTGCTCAATAAGCTCACCGAGCAGTTGGGTGGGTGATTGGCGGGATGCATGAGGGCGTTGCTTCGCTTTCCGCAGTTTCCTTTTCTGAATGTGAGTGAGATATGGAAGCTGAGCAACGGTAGTCGCGAGCGGCAAGAATGGAAGTTTTATTCGGGCCGCACCGCCGGCATAGCGTTCGATTTCGCACTCGAAGGGTCGTATGGAAAGTGCTGAGAATGCCGTGGTTCTCGAAGTTTTTCACTTCCGCGAACCGTCTTCTACTACGGCTGATTTTATTGGATTTTGTATTTGAGATAAGCTAATAAAAACAGTACGCGTCACGGAGACAGCGTTATGCCGGTGGAAGCCGCAGTTGCGGTGGGCACAATGGAAATCACGGTCGGCAAGCAGGAACTGTTGCGTGAGTTGACGGCAACGCAAGGTGTGGTCGAGCGCAAGACCACGATTCCCATTCTCTCGAATTATTTGTTTGAAGCTGCCGAGGGCAAACTGGCTCTTACTGCCACGGACCTCGATCTCAGCCTTCGCACCTCGTGCGATGCGAAGGTCAAAAAAGAAGGCTCATGCACAATTCCCGCACGCAAGCTCTACGATTACGTAAAGCTTCTTCCCGACGCCGACATCACCATCAAGCTGCTGGAAAACCATTGGGTCAGCATTCGCTGTGGACGCTCGAACACAAAGATGGTGGGAATGGCCAAATCGAATTTCCCCAGCCTGCCGGTTTTTCCAACTGCCGGAGTAGTGAAGATTCCCGGCCAGGTGCTGCATGGCTTGATTGCGCGTACCAGGTTTGCGATCTCGAATGAGGAGTCACGTTACACGCTTAATGGCGCACTAATGCTGCTGAAGCCCGAGTCCATCACCATGGTTGCGACCGATGGCCATCGCCTGGCGCACTGCGAGCGCAGCGGTGAGAAGTTTGAGGGCGTCTCGGGCGAGATGAAGACGCTGGTGCCCAAAAAGGCGATGGATGAGTTGAAGATTCTGCTGGATTCAACCGATTCCGAAACTGTCGAATTCGCGAAAGATGAATCGACTCTGTTCTTCCGTATCGGATCGCGCCTGCTGACTTCGCGACAGCTAACCGGGCAATTCCCGAACTTCGAAGCCGTCCTTCCCAAAGACAACAACAAGATCGTCACGCTGAACAGTGATGAGCTGAACGCGGCCATTCTGCGCGTGGAGCAGTTCGCCGATGAACGCTCGAAAGCCGTTCGGTTGAAGGTGGAAAAGGGCGAAATGAAGATCTCGGCGTCATCGACCGAAGCGGGAGAATCCGAAGATTCGATCGAAACGCCCTACGATGGGGATACGCTGACCATCGGCTTCAATGCTCAGTATCTGACAGATTTCCTCAAATCCGCCGGCACCAGCGACGTGCGCCTGGAGCTGAAAGATGCTCAGTCTGCCGGTCAGCTCCGGCCCGCCGAAGGGGATGATTACCGGTATCGGTATATCGTGATGCCGATGCGGATCTGATGATCGTGTCGCATCTCCTTCTGAAAGCTTGCCCCGTTTTTCCCGCTGCCGCTCACAGCTTTCTTCGCTTTTACACAACATTTTAAAAGGCTATTCGCCGCGCAGTATTTCCCCCAGGTCCCCGCTCATCCTATGATCGGTCGTGCGTTTGAGGAACTCTGTCGAGCCCGTGAGCACAGCAGAATTGAAATGGTTGCCCATCCCACTCGACTTTTGGGTTCCTGCAGGGCTGAAAGACTTCCAACAAGGATGGTTCGTTAACCTCCTGCGAGCTTCTCTACGGTCGGAATATTTGGGCTACCTCATCCTCTGCGAACAGGGGTGTAGTGGTTGTCCGGCTTGTCTGTGGCGGGTTGCCAATGCGCATCACCCCGAACACTTTAAGAAACATAGTTCGTTGGTGCTGGCATGTTTCAACAGTGCACAGATCGCTGGATGCCGAGTGCTCTATTTTCCAAAACTGGTCGAGACCATCAAGGGACAACTTTCAAAAATTAAGAATCACCGCTCCCGAGGAGGAGAGGGTTTATCCGAAACCTCCACAACATTCCACAAAGGGGGCGGGCATTACTCTCCCTCTGATTCTCTTTCTTTTGATTTTGATTTAGATTTTAAGAACAAGAAAAGAAGAGAGAACACTATCTTGTTCGAGGTACCGACAACAATGATGGAAGATCGACAGTTCTCGAGCTCGGAGATAGAACAGGGTGCCAGGCGCATACTGGACATTTTGGGTCTGCAGGAGCCCTCGCTGGACGCCGGCATCGCGGCTGTGGAGTCGGAGGCCAAAGGTACGAGGCTATCGATGGATGGAATTGTTCAACGCATCACGGATCAAGCTAATCATGCTTATCGCCTTGGAACGCCCAATGACGAATTCCTGGAGCGTTTCTTAGCACAGATGTGTGCCAGGCGGGCGTTAGGAATCCTGAATCTGTCAATCAGAGACAACTTTGTTTCAAGGGTTGCTTCCGTGCTCCAAGCGGAGGCCAAAGATACAGGCCTGACCTTGGAGGAGACAGCGAAGCAGGTGACCCAAGCGGCATCTGACGCTCGGCAAAGAGGCGAGACGGTTAACATATTCTATTTCGAAGATTTCAGGTGGAGGTCAAATGCCAGAGCCGGCAAAGCGGAGCAAAGAAAACTCGGTAACCTTGCGGCGAATGCCAGAGCAAAAGAAATCCTTCGAGAGCGATTTCGCTGATTGGCTCGTAAATGAGATCACCGTGCTTGCAGAAGCCTTCGGCGAGGGACTTACGGCAGAGCGGCAGGCGATTTACGGAGAGGCTCTAGCCGATATCGAACCAGATGACTTGCGGACCGCATTTCGCCGGGCGCGGTATGAGCTCAGGTGGTTTCCGAAGATTGCAGAACTTCGTGAACTCGCGGGCGTTCTTCAAACTGCGCTGGATGACGGTCGCCCCGGCCCTGAGGAGGCTTGGGCAAGAATGCCGAAGGGAAAACGCCTGGAGGATGACACCGTGGTGTGGTGCGAAGAGGAACAGATTGCTTACGGCGCGTGCCGAAGTCTGCTGATCGATGGCGATCAGATTGGGGCACGAATGGCGTTCAAGGAGCGCTATGAAAGAGAAATAGCGGAGGCACGCTCCCAGGGCAAGCCCGTGCGTTGGACCGTCAGCGTGGGCCAAGATGTTGAGCATCGCTTGTCCGCGCTCGCCTCGGCGGTCGAAGAAAAACGAATCAGCGCGGACTGCGCCCTGAATTTCGTGCCACAGCCGCGGCAGGATGACTTCGTTCAGATGTTACCTCCCAGTGCCGCAAAAGGCTTGTTGACCGGGAGAGTTGAGAAAGTGGTGAATTTATCGGGCCTTCCGGGTTTACTCGCTAAGATGCAAATGCAGGGCGTCATGCCGGATGAACTCACACAAGAACGGGGTTCTGCATGTGCCGCAACCGCTCCCCTGAGTTCCGACGAACGAAGCAAACGATTGGAAGAGCTAAGGCGCCAGGCCGAGTTTCTCAAACGTTCTCGGAATGGGTCGGGAAGTTGTTCTGTTTAGATATTGGTCTTTTTAGGAGGCCCACCTCGCCAGGATTTGTCCGAGGGCGAAGGGCATAATGAAATCCTGCCGTTCGCAGCTTGACCTCGCGGGTTGCCTGCCTTAGATTGGCCTCACTTCGTTTCTGGAGGGTTCCTATGCTTGATGGCTTCAAGAAGTTCATCCTGCGCGGAAATGTGGTCGATATGGCGGTCGGAGTGGTGATCGGCGCTGCTTTTGCCAGTGTGGTTGCCGGATTGACGTCGGCCTTTCTCAATCCGCTGATCAAACTGGCTACCGGTGGGGGAGAGAAGTTTTCCAGCTTACAGTTTACGGTCCACGGTGTTTCGTTCCCGCTCGACAACTTCATCAATGCGGTGATTTCGTTCCTGCTGATCGCCGCTACCGTTTACTTCTTCGTCGTGCTCCCGGTGAATACCCTCGTGGCCCGCATGCATAAAGGCGATAAAGCGCCCGATCCCACAACCAAGAAATGCCCGGAATGCCAGATGGAGATTCCCATCGACGCCAGGCGCTGCGGTCATTGCACGCAGCCGGTGATGGGAAAGGCCGCGTAGCCATCGGCGGGGCATTAATCAAGTAACATAACGGGATGAAGTGTTACCGGCTGGCCTGCTTGTGTTTCCTGAGCTGTGCGATTGCGCTGAACTCAGTTGGGGCACAGACATCTTCAAGCCACCCCTCCTCCGCAACGCGCAAAGCGGCCGCTGCGGATCCCATTGCCGCAGGAGTGATCAGCGACGGAGTCTATCGAAATTCTGCGTTTGGATTTGCCTGCAAGATTCCAGCGGGATGGGTGCTTCGCACCGACGAAATGAATGCGCCCCAGGATGACACTTCTGCAGCCGATGGGAAGCGCTCATCTACGGGCGCTGCTGGGAATGTTCTGTTGGCAGCGTTTTCTCGGCCTCCACTGGCGCACGGTGAAGACGTGAATTCCTCCATTCTGATTGCCGCAGAGAGCGCTGCTGTATATCCGGGCCTGAAAGATGCGGCCCAATACTTCGGTCCGCTAACAGAGGTCGCGAAGGCCCAGGGATTCGAGGTTGATGAAGAGCCTT
>JASIEN010000335.1 GCA_030045935.1 Candidatus Sulfotelmatobacter sp. | reverse complement strand
CATCCTGCGCATGCCACAACTGCTGTCCACGCTCCTGCTCTGATCGATTTGCTCATGAGCCCCCTCACCGCTATCGCGGATGCTGTTTATGGTTTCGGGAAGTTCTCCACCTCGCTGGCGGCACGATATTTCGTGATTACGCCTAGGGGCTGTTTCTAACGTCGCAACACCGGAAGGGTCTTCTAGGATTTCCGGTCGGAGATATGCGCCGACTCAGCCCCAGACCGAATCACAACTCAAATTTCGCTTGAATTTTATGGCTCGGCGAGAAGCAAAAACGTCAATTAAGGAATAGAAATGTCAACTTGAGGTATAGAAACGTCAATTGAGGTAATCAGGCGTGGGTGTTGAAAAAACCCATGATCGAAAGGAACTCTTGGCCGCGATTATGGCTGCAATCGAGGTTCGCCTCCACTTCACCTAAGAGGCGGCTTCCATAGTAGGTGTTGTCGGTCGGCTGAGGAAGCGGAGCCGTCGTTTGATGTTCTGGGCAACTGCAGCCAGGAAGAATTGCTCCCGGTGGCGTTCTTGTGGGCATTCTCATCTGATCGGCGCGAACAGGCTGCGCGATGTGTTTATCGCCTGGGCACACGCCTGGCCCTCGATCGGATGGCTGGCGCCGCCACTTAAGACCCAAATATTCGCTGGGGCGCATACCAGTCGTAAGCGCGATCGCGACTACTGGCCCATACTTTGTGCGCACTGCACCTTGAGTAACGTCCTTGCCTGATCGACGCTCAGAGCCCGCATTTCATTCCGTGGTTGCTGCGGCACTCTGAGCCCATCGGCAGGATTCTCCAGTGACAAACGCCACCGCACGGCCTCCTGCATTGCAGATTTCAGCACAACATGCACGTAACGGAGCGTCCGAGAGGACAGGCCGCGTTCGGTCATCTGTTGATACATGGTCTGCAGATATAGCGGTCGCATTCCGGCCAGACCTCTGTCACCAAGAATGGGTCGGACGTACCGATGCAGCATCCCTTGATAATCTTGAAAGGTTTTCGGGCGCACTCTCGCTCGTACGGCTGTCTCAAACCATCGGTCAAGGTATTCTTTCAGCGTTGATCTTGGCCCCTTCCAGATCGCGTCCCAGGTCACGCTCTCTCCAGTTTTCTCGTTCAAATACGTTTGGGCTTCCCTCATACTGCCTTTGGAGTCTACGCCGTACGCTTCTGAGGCTTAAGGCTGCACCCTTCTCGCAAGATGTAGAATTGCCATGTTTCAGTGGAGGGCATCTTGCCTCAGACATCGGAAACACCAACAACGAGCGCGGGAACGGATGCGAAAACTGTTGTTGTCAGCGGGGACTTCACGCTGGATTGGAACCTGGCGCGCAGCCGAGGGCTGGAGGCGCAAAGCCGTGTTTGGGAACCGGAGGTATGTTCCCGGCTGAGGTGGCAGCGTGGCGGCGCCGGCTTGCTGGCTGATTTGATCGAAGTTGTAGCGGCGCAGATTCGCGACCGCGCCGCTTACAAAATCCGGCAGCCCGATACGCCGCGACGTACCGGGACCGATGCGGATGCTCATATTTGTCCCGAGGACCCGTGCTTCCATCACTCTTATGCCTCCTGGATGCCTTTTCCCTTTGCCGCTAAAGGCTTCGAGAAAGAGAAGGCGGCGTGGCGGGTCGCGGAGTTCTTGGGTATCAACCGATGCTCGAGTGCAGATACAACTGCGAACTGGGCGCGAGTAGTGAATGAGAGCTCTAGCGCGCCGTTAGTTGTGCTCGATGACGCCGACCTTGGTTTCCGCTCAAAACGTGAACTTTGGCCCGCCAGCCTGACTGTGCCCGGCAGCCACCCATGGGTGCTTGTGAAGATGAGCCGTCCCGTTGCGCAAGGGGATCTCTGGGACCACCTCTGTGCCCACCACGCCGAGAAGCTCATCGTCGTCATGACGGTAAATGATCTACGCCTCACGGAAGTGCAGATCAGCCACAAGCTTTCCTGGGAGCGCACAGCCCAGGACCTGGTTTGGGAGGTCATCTACAATCGCGATCTGCGCGGCCTGGTGCACTGCGCCCATGTTGTGATTTCGTTCAACGCGGCAGGCGCATTTCTCTATTCACGAGAAAGCGGAGGCGACCTGCCGTGCCGGCTTGTGTTCGATCCGGAAGTGGTCGAGGGCATGTGGGAACAGGGCCATCCAGGGCGGATGGTGGGCTACACCTCCTGCCTTACTGCTGGCATCGCGAAGGAAGTGATGATTGCTCCGGGGGAGCCCAATGTCCGACAGGGAATCTGCGCAGGACTTTCGGCGCTCCGTTCTTTGCATCGCGAGGGCTACGGCCAGCGCGGCGCCTCGGCAGCCGAAGTCAAGCTCGAGTTCCCAGTCCGTACCGTCGTCGACGAACTTACGGCCGCCAGCGACAGCGCATTCCAGGAAACGGCCGTGCCGATGCGCACCGGCAATAAGTATTGGACCATCCTCGGAGACCGCTATCAGAGCAATCTCGAAGCGGTTGCGCGAAAGGTGGTTTTACAAGGGCCGGAAAAAACACTCAAAGGAGTGCCGCTCGGACGTTTCGGAGCCCTGCTGACCGTGGACCGGCAGGAGATCGAGAGCTTGCGCAGCATTCGCTCTCTGGTCAGCGAATATGTGGCTCAGCCGCGTCCCAAGCGTCCTTTGTCGATCGCCGTGTTCGGTCCACCCGGATCGGGGAAATCGTTCGGAATAACGCAGCTTGCGCTGGCGCTCCGGCCCGGCGACATCGAACCCAAGGAATTCAATCTGTCCCAACTCGGGTCCACCGACGAACTGCTGTCGGCTTTGCACCAGGTGCGCGACATCGGGCTCGGCGGGAAAATCCCTCTGGTGTTCTGGGACGAGTTCGACAGCGATTACCACGGCGCTTTTGGCTGGCTGCGTTACTTTCTCGCCCCCATGCAGGATGGCAAGTTCCAGGACGGGGATCTCGCGCATCCCATCGGCAAGGCAATCTTCGTATTTGCGGGCGGAACAAGTGAGACGCTAGATAACTTTGGCAAGAACGTGAGTGAAGACCAGGCACGCGCGGCCAAAGTTCCGGATTTCGTCAGCCGCCTCAAAGGCTATATCAATGTCCTTGGTCCCAACCCACACACGG
>JASIEN010000334.1 GCA_030045935.1 Candidatus Sulfotelmatobacter sp. | reverse complement strand
AGGTGGTGCGGTTGCTTCTGCAGTCGCCGGTGCGCCTTGGCTCTGGCGCGCGAGCTTCTGTTCTTCCTCCTCGTCGCAAGCGGCACACTTGCGGCTCAGCACTGGCGAGATGGCGGCGGGGAAGACCCCCGGAGCAGGCATGCGCATCACTCGGTCAGCGACCTGATCGGCTTCGCGCTCTTCTGGATCGTCGGGCTGGCTGATGGCCAGCTTGGGATGGATGCGTGCCTGGCGCAGAAGTTCCTGCACCGCCTGATTTCCGGCCTGCTGCTGCAAGGCAAGAATTGGATGTTGTGCAGCTGAGGGATGCGGTGACGGACCGGCACGCGTGGACCCGAAGCTTTTGTGACCCCTGTTTTTCGCAGTTTCGAATGTGGCTTGCATGCTCAGTATCGCTGATTCCTTTCGATGCTCGTCAGATCCGTTCCCGGGTAAGGTCGTAGTACTCCTTGAAATCGGAGCGCGTTGGAACTTTGCCCAGCTTTTGTAGTTCGCGAGCGGTGGCCAGGACAAAATGCTCCATGCGCAGCTCGCCTCCTTCTTCAGCGGCGAGAAAGGCCGCTACCAGCACGGCATTCCGAATGTTGCCGCCGGTCAGCTCAAACTGGCGCGCGAGAAAACCGAAATCGACATCCTTCGCCAGCGGCGCGCAAGATGGAATCATGCCGCGCCAGATGCGCTCGCGATATTTCGCTTCGGGAAACGGAAACTCGACGATGTACTGAATGCGCCGCGTGAAGGCATCGTCGATGTTCTTACGGAAATTGGTCGCCAGAATTACGACGCCTTCATACTCTTCCATTTTTTGCAGAAGGTAAGCGATCTCGACGTTGGCGTAGCGGTCGTGCGCATCTTTCACCTCGGAACGCTTGCCGAAAACGGCATCGGCTTCATCGAAAAACAGAATCGCGTTGGAGGATTGCGCTTCGCGGAAAATCTCGCTGAGATGCTTCTCTGTTTCTCCAATGTATTTGCTGATGACGCTGGAGAGGTCGATCTTATAGAGGTCGAGGGCAAGTTCACGGGCCACGATGCCGGCAGACATGGTTTTTCCCGTACCGCTCGGCCCGCAGAACAAAATATTGAGGCCTTTGCCTTGCATTAGGCGGCGGTCAAAGCCCCACTCGGCAAAAATGAAGCTGCGATATTTTTCGGCGGCGCAGACCTCGCGCAACTGTTGCAAAGTACGAGGAGGGACCACCAGATCGGCCCAGCTAAAAACCGTGTCGACTTTCTGCGCGCGCCTGCTCAGACTTTGGTTGGACTGCGCTCGCGCCGCCGCCTGGAAATCGGTGGTGGTCAAAGTGGCGGCATCGCGGCCGTGCAGTTCCGCGTGCGTTCGCGCTGCGCGGCAGGCCGCGTGGATTTGTCCCCCGGTCAGAACGAATTGATTGGCCAGTTCGGCAGCCATTTTCGGTTGGTTCCGGGCTCCGGCTGCCGCCATTGATTCCTGCCACAGTTGAGATCGGCAGGAAAAATCGGGGGTTGGAAATTCGAAGATCGTCCACGAAACAGGTGGCGCTCCACCGGAAGACGGCCACGCCGATTCGCTGGCGACGAAGAGGACCGGGTGGTCAAGGTTGAGAGAAGGATCGTCAACTGAAAAATCTTCGGCGAAATCCTGGAGCGTCTGTACGAGAGGCAGGGACTGACGTGCTTGCCCGCCCTCCTCGGTCATCAATGCCTCGACGTGCGTGAGCAAAAGGTTCGCGCTGCTGCGCAAATGTGCCTCCCGCTGGAGCAAAGCAAGCGTGGCAGGAGTCGCAGCACCCGCAGCGTGTGCCTGACGGATGTCGGCGACAAGAAGACTGCGGCCGGTTTCAGCGCTGAGGGCTTGTGCGGTTGCGCGTTTACCGCTGCCCGACGGTCCATGGAAAAAAAGAACTCCGCCGTGGTCACGCAGAGCAGTTGCTACCTGCTGAACATTTGCGGCAAATTCCTTCGGAAAATAGAGCGATGCCAGTGCGCGGGGATGCTCGGAGAGACAGGTTGTGAAAGCGGCAAGACGGCTATCGACTACGTCGCGCTCCAGCAGAAAATCGACGATCCGTTCTTCCGGCTTGAGGGCCCGCGAAAGCAGCGCAGATTCACGCTCGGGTACTTCGTCGGAAACTCGGAGCAGCGGCGCGCGCAGCAGGTGGCTGCCGGCGGAAAACAGCCCCCGCAACTCGAGGCACGCGGTCGGATTCGTCCCCAGCAAGCGCAGAATTAAACCCACCGTTGGTCGCTTGCGCGTGACATCGTTTTGCGCGTAGGAATAAAGCGTCTCAAAGCGAGCGTCGAGTTCCGGGGCGACGGCTAGGAGTAACGCATCGCGTTCCAGCGGCGAAAGTGAGAATATCCTGGTTAATCGTTCCAGCGGCAGGTCGACTCCGGCCCTGCGCGTGGCTGCGCAGCGGGCGTCAATCCGCTGCTCGCATTCGGCGATGTGGCGCTCGAGAGCGTCCAAAGCCGGCGCCGAAGAGCGAGCATTCGATCCTGCCGTCTTATCCGGCGAGGCAATGTCGCGCATGGCATCGATTTGCTCATCCGATATATAAAGGCCACGGAACTGATTTTCGGTAAGCTGGCTGGCGGCGCGCAGGCGAAGGATTTCCGCGTGCAGCATCAGGGCCAAACGCTCGAGCTCGCCCAACAAGTGTTCACCGCCGCTCGGGAACGCTGCGCTTGCGTCTGCGGCTGCTACTCCTTGGGTGGTAGCAAGCATACTTCGTTTCCTTCCAGCCAGGGCAAGGTATAGGTTTGGCGCGTGAGACCTGAAAGCTGCAGCACCAGCAGGAGAGGACTGCGAGGCAGTTCCGTTTCAATACGCCCGGGCTGCTGGCGCACCGTACCGATGCCCTCCAGGAAGTTACTGTAGAGATGCTCCGGGCTGCTGGTCTGAAAACCGAGAAGATGACGAGCAAACTCACGCAGCGCTGCTCGCGACAAGAGGATGCCAAAAAGATCCAACGCCAAATCGAAATCCGGCCAACGAGTTGTGAACGAGAAATAAGAGAATTCTTGGCCGGAGGAACAAACCAACTGCGCGTACTTCTCCGGAGATACCGGCGCGGCGATGCAGCTTGAGAGGAGCGCATGGCCGCTGTTGGTGTCTGCGCTATCCAAAGCAACTACTCGATCAGCGAACTGATGCAGCTTCGGAGACTGCGCGAGTTCAGAAACAGAAGGATGGAGCAGGACGGCCGGAAGCCTCCCCGTGGATTCGCCAATGAGACTCAAAGCGGCGATCAGGGCATGCTCGCGCGCGCCGGTTTGCGGCTCGAGTGCCTGGGCGTGGATCCACTCGTTGCGTGCAAATTCGCGCAGCAGCAGGACTTCCTTTGCGTGATCCGGCGCGGGGATAATTTCGGCCAGCAGGCAATCAATATCGCAACCGGCGAAAGCCGGCAGATCCCTGAGAAGCAGCGCACCTGCGCGCTCAAGGTCGATCGCCGGACACGCCCGCTGCCAGTCTTGCAACTGCCATCGATGGCAACCGGTCAGCAGCCGCAGAGCCGGATCGCCGGTCGCCTCGAAAGTTCGCTTGACACCTGCGGTTTTTATAAGAACGAGATAGCGCAGGAAGCCGGCGATTTCCTTTGCTTCCTCGCCATCGCCCGCGATCACTTCTAATACTTCATTCAGCCGAACCAACGCGGGCCCAAGCAGAAAAATTCCGGCAAATGCCGAAATCATCGACTCCCGCGCGACGATTGCCTGCGCCGGAGGCAGTCGATCCTTGAGAAGAACTCCTGCGGCCTGCACTGCCCAGTCGGCATCGCCCTGAGCCGCAGCCAAGAGAAAACGCAAAGCCTTCGCCGGCGAGGCCGATCCTTGTCTTGAGGCAGTTTCGATGGCTTCTGCGAGATTGATTTTGTTTTCGACCAGCCCGCGAACCATCCGATCGGCGACGATTGGAGACTGAAGCTCCTCCAGTACGCGCCGCAGTTCGATTAAGCTCTCGACCGCGAAGCAGGAAACGGGATCCAATTCAACCCCAGGCGAGCGCGCAGCTACAAGCGCCAGCCAGCGAAGTGCCTCATGGAAGCTGGTCTGCACCATGCCACCGCTCGGTCGTATAGGCTCTTCATTCCACACCTCCAGCAGACGACCAATCCAGAGATCCAGTTCTGAACAGGAACTTACTGGGATGGGCAATTCCGCAAGGCGGCGTGATGAGAGTGAAGCTGAGGCGGAAGAATCACCCGTGCTCCCTCTGAAGCAGCAGTGGTAGATCATTTGCGCATCCACCGCGGAGAGGAGCGGCAAGACCTCATTCAAACGCTCGATCCGGGCAAGATGCACGATGGCCTTTGCGCCTTCCTCTGGTTCGCGACTGACCACCTCGGCAATCGCCCGGCTGGTGGAAAGCATAGCGAGGGAGCGAAATTCTTCGTAATACCATTTGCTCCAGGCTCGGCCGGCAATCAGATCGAGAGCAAACTGTGCGAGGTAGGCAGCGCGGCTGGTGAAGTACAGGACCCCTTCGTCGCTGTCGGGGCCGCGTCCGATAAGTTCCGCAAGCAAAGCGGAGAAACGGTCACTCCATTCCGCAGAGATATCGCCGGCACCGGGCTTTGCGATGTCGACGAAAAAGTTGACCTGCAACTGCCGGATCAGCCAGAGCCCGGTTGTGCCACTGCCGAAGGAGCGGCCTAGACGGAGCGCGCAGGAGGCAGGGAAATCTTCATGGATCGAGCGCTCGATTCGCCGCGCAACATCCGAAATCGCAGCTTCACGTTTCGGAGAAGCACGAGCTGTGACAAAGGTGTTGCACCAGCGCTCGATCACGAGGTGCGGGTCAGCGGTGGTTGCGGTTGCGCTCATGCCGTTGCCGATAGTGCCGGCTGCTCGGGCGCTGCCGGAGCGGATAGCCCGGGCGCTTGCATTTCTTCCAGCACCTGAATGGCGCCGCTGATGCGCAGCATGGTGTCACGTAAGATCTGGCGCTGCCGATCCAGACGCGCCATTTCCTGCTCGCCCTTGTGAAGCTCCTGCTTGAGCTGTAGCAACCTTTCACTCATGGCAACCTCCTCACTAGCATATGTTTGTTGAATCGCCTGGGCAGCGGTCCAGACTCAAGCCAGCTGCACACCATTGGCCCACAAATGACCCATAATATGGACGTCCCCGTCGTTGGTAATTTGCATTCGCACGTGGGATTGCGTGTAGAAGTCCAGCCCATACTGGTTTGCGCCAGGAGATACGTTCAAACCAACAGTCGTCCGGTTCGAAGCAATCCCTTCACCCGTTCCGAACCCGGTGGTGCTTCGGCCAGCCGCATTCGTTCCAAAAACGAGACCGGGAACAAGGCTGTTCCCTGCATTTTGATTGGATTGGTCCACACCCACTTCGCCTTGCTGCGAGATGCTCACCTGTACGGCAAAATCGGTATAGAAATCGAGTCCATATGCATTTACGCCACCACCGCGGCAGGAGGCTATGCCTTCGCCGCTACCACTTCCGAAGGTGAGCCCTGGGCTTATGCCATCACCCGCTGATCCGTTGTTGTCATTCGCCTGATCGATATTGACCCCCTCGTTGACACTTAGGTTCTGCTCTGGGGTCCGTGTCCCGATTCCGACGTCGCCATCGCC
>JASIEN010000333.1 GCA_030045935.1 Candidatus Sulfotelmatobacter sp. | reverse complement strand
TTGAGCAGCATTCAGAGAAAGTTGGCGAGCGCGTCCATCGTTTCTCGCGGTCGCTCTTCCATCAGCCAGTGACCGCATCCTTGCAGCTCGATTACTTTGACATCGGTACCTTTGGCCGGATATTCATATTTATTGGCATTCTACCGTTAGCGCGTCGTGTGTTAATCGGGCAAGATTGCGGATAGCGGGCCACGTTGAGGCCCACGGTTGATCAGGACCGAGTCCAAACAGGAGTTCGATAATGTCTGACACACCAACGAAGCCAATCAGCGATACAAAGACGAAAGACAAAGAAACGCTCATCTCCATCGTTACGGAGATGACCGAATCCATGACCGGAGCACAAAGCACGCGACACTGGGCCGAGGATGCCTTATGGTTCGACATCCCACCGTTTGCCTCGCGCGGTGTTCAGCCTGCGCTGAAGTTTTTTGACAAGGTGTTCGGCAGTTTTCAATCTTGCAAGATCGACATCCTTGAAACGGACGTCGTCGTTAACGGCAACATGGGCCTGGTCTGCACGATTCAAAGAGTGAATGTCGTGCTAAAGACGGGCGACGCGAAGCGTTTCATGGTACGCGAAACGGATTGCTTTGAGAGGCGAAACGGCGAGTGGAAATTGATTCATCAGCACGGCTCCGTCCCGATGGGCGGTGACTGGGACGGCAAAGTCACCACGGCCTAGCTTGGGGCACAACTGCCGACTGCCGAACCTCCGAACTAGGGGCGCGGGAAGCCCGTGCGAATCCGGAGTAATTTAAGCCATTTATCTTCAATCGTTGGGGAGCGTTTTGGAGTCGCAGCTTACGAATATAATTGACGTACAATACATCGTACGATATACTTGGAACCATGACTAGACAAAACCATTACGAAAATTTCTTAACCTCAACACGTTTCGATAGCGACTTCGGCCGCGAATACGGTCGCGAGCGCTACCGAGAACACACTCGAGGATACGGACGCGAACACGAACACAGTCGCGGACATGACCGCGAACATGGCCGAGGCTACGCCCGAGGACTCGGACACCATCACGGGCGCCGCGGATTCCGTCGTGGAGGCCCTGGATTTATGGGCGACTTCGCCGGCGGTGACTTCCCTGGCGGGCGGAAACTCGACGCGATCGACATTCAACTGATAACCCTGGCACTGCTCGCCGAACAACCAGCGCATGGGTACGAGCTGATCAAGACCATCGAGGAGCGGTCGGGCGGATTTTACACGCCCAGCCCGGGCGTGATTTATCCCGCGCTGACTTACCTGCTCGATATTGGTCACACCAGCGTCGAGCAGCAGGGTACGCGGAAACTCTACAGCATTACGCCTGAGGGAAAAGCCTATCTGGAAGCAAACCGCGCGAACGCCGAAGCGATTCTCGACGCTCTGGCGAGAATTGGCGGACGAATGGAGCAGGTACGCGAAGCATTTGCTGGCGTGGGCGATTCTGACGGAGGCGCTTCCGATGATGTGCATCGCGCGCGCTACGCTCTGAAGCACGCGCTTCGCCGTAAACATGGGTGCGATCCCGAGGAAGCGAAGCGGATCGCCAAAATTCTTGATCGGGCCGCGGCCGAGATATTGGGAAATTAGCGCGCCCGCAAGCGCAGCATCGAACCTGAAAAACAGACGAACAGAGAGAGGATTCATGCCAAATGCCTTGCTAAATGAGACCTTCAAGAGCGTAATTCAGGATGAAAGAGTCCGCGCGGTAATCCAGCGACTTGAGGAGGAACGTCGTGGCGCGCGGGCCGGCAGTCCGAGGGATGACGGCCAAAGTCAGGATCCGTATGACTATGCGGACCGGGGGTTCTCAATTCGTCCTGAACAAGGCGACCTGATCTATCTTTTGTGCCGCGGAATGCGCGCTACGCGCGTCGTCGAGTTCGCGACGTCGGTCGGAATGTCGACCCTTTATTTCGCGGCGGCTATGCGCGACAACGGCGGCGGTCGCGTGATCGGTTCGGAACTCGTCCCGGCAAAAATCGCGACCGCGAGGCGCAATCTCAGCGAGGCTGGTCTCGCCGACGATGTGGAGATTCGCGAGGGCGATGCGCGCCAGACGCTGCGAGCTCTCGGGGGGCCAGTGGATTTCGCCTTGATCGACGGCTGGCCGCGCGATGAAGAGCCTTCGCTGGCGCGCGAGGTGATTGAGATCATCGCTCCACAACTTCGCGTTGGCGGGTACGTGATGAACGACAATGCGGAGCCGGATTTTCTGGAGTTTATTCGCGACCCGGGCAATGGATTTATTTCGATCACGCTGCCGCTCAAGAGTGGAACAGAGCTTTCGGTCAAGGTGGCGTAATTCAAAGAAACGCGCATGGCGCCGCTTGATAGCAGTGGGTAAACCGATTTCCTGAAACAACTGCGGCGTGGAGTTGCATCCGCGCAGAAGACGCCGATCGTACTTGGGGGAAGTGAAGGAAGCGGTTGTGAAGGAATAGTCGGCTTAACCGGCCAATCTCTGCCTGTTCTCATGGCGTGGGGAGTTTGCGGGCTTCGCTCAGAATCTTCGTAAGCCGGTTGGAGAGGCGGTCGAGGCATTGCCGAGAAGGGCCTTTTGGCAGAGCCCGGCGAAACATCTCCAGGACGTGTTGAGCAGCGAGTAAAGAATCAATCA
>JASIEN010000332.1 GCA_030045935.1 Candidatus Sulfotelmatobacter sp. | reverse complement strand
CGACTCGCAAAGACGTGGTTGCAATGCTGCGGGCGCCGGGCGTGAGATCCGATTCTTTCTCCGTCTGGCTTTTCTGTTCCAAAGAAGCAGCGGTCTGTTGTGCAAGCGCAGCGGCTACATCGATTGCGAACAGAGTGTCGCCGCGTTCCGCCGTACGGTATTGCACAACGTCTTTCCACTGCTTTTTGTAGTCGTCCTTTTGTTGCTTGGTCCAAGGATCGCGAGTGGCGAAATAGAGCGTGCGCGAATCGGCCGACCAGGAATAGGCGTGGACCTCTTCTTCGCCCCGCGTGATCTGAATCGCCTCACCGCCATTGGGAGAGATGAGGTAAATCTGCGCAACCTCGCCCTTGTCACCTTTGTTCTTGCCCTTGCCTTTATCGTCGTCCGAGTCGTCTTTCGCCGAAGCCGGTTTGCGCTCAGAGAGGAAGGCGATCCAGCGGCCATCAGGTGACCACTTGGGTTCGCTGTCGTGGCCGGATTGGGTCAGTTGAATCAGCGAGCCGCCGTTGGCGTCGCGATAGAGCCAGAGATCTTTGCGAAAAATTTGCTGGTCCCAGTCGGCGCGCTCGGTGCAGATTACGATCGATCCGCCATCGGGCGAGATGGCAATCGCGGAAAAACTGACGGAGTTGAAGAAGACGTCGAGTGTTAGTTTTGGTTTTGCCTGGGCAAAGTTTGGAACTGCCCAAGTCAGAGTCAGAATGACAGCGATT
Source organism: Candidatus Sulfotelmatobacter sp. (assembly GCA_030045935.1). Classification (GTDB taxonomy): domain Bacteria; phylum Acidobacteriota; class Terriglobia; order Terriglobales; family Acidobacteriaceae; genus Sulfotelmatobacter. The sequence goes on along the minus strand of JASIEN010000332.1, from coordinate 4,291 downwards.
AAATATTTGGAGATTTTCATAGGCCCCGCGATGGGAAGTAGGTTTATACACGACGAGTTCAGGCGATTCAAGCCTAGGGGGGTACGCTTTTACCTTCAAGAGCAGAGAACACAGAGGAAGGCAAGCAAAGAGTACAGGAAGTCGGTTTATTGCTCGCTTTCGGCGTTCAGCAGGGCCTCGTCGAGAGGTTGGGCGAAATGGGAAGCGTGCTCGACTAGGCGCCAGCCATCATCGTAATGGCGAAATCCCACGGTCGAGCGATAGCGGGCATCTTTGGGGTAAAGGGCATTCCCGACCTCGTTCAGCGGCACCCATTTCCACGTGAATTCGACATCGGCCGAACCACTCAGCCTGGCGATGCCGGTAATGGCAATCAGTGCACGCCGGACTGTAGGAATGGTAAACGATTGCTTTTCGGCGTCACCGGACGCAATCAGGCTTTGAAACGTTTCCACGCCCGCGGGAGTGACAACGACGTCCCAGCAGGGTGGCGGCGCCAGATTGGTAGGGCAAACAGTATTGGTAGCGGAAATCCAGCCGTGGTGCCGCAGGGCCACATAATCAGGCGACATGTAATCTTTGTTGGCGATAATGCCGGTGCGCAACTGGAATTGCTGTCGGGCGCGGAACACTTCGGAACCGGCAATCAGGTCGAAAGCGAGACGGCGGGTGAGGAAGTCGCGGGGCGAGCAGGAAGAGAGCAAGAGGACCGCCAGGCACAGGACACCAAGACTTGATGCGGTTCGAGTAGGGGACTGTCGCGCTGCACGCGAGATCCCTCGCGCCGCTAGCGAAAACGCGGCGCTTCGGGATGACGCCCGAGCTTTGCACACACCGCGGACTCCACGCATTTGCAGAAGGGTTCCCTGCTTTCGCTAATTTTCAGAATGACGCAGTCTACCGGATTGTAAACAAAACGGACCGGCTGCGCGGCAGGAAAGGATGGGAGGCAATTTGGCCTTCGAAACGATCAGACCAGCGGCCAGGGATAGGGGTCGAGCATTCGGGGCAGCGGCCATGGACCGTCAGCCGATAGTCTTTGATGAAGTAGCCATAACGTTCGACGACAGTTGCGTGGCAGTGCGGACAGCGCGTGTCCTCCCATTCATCGACCATGCCGGGGAGATTTCCAGCGTAGATATAGCGCAGCCCCGCCTGGCGGCCGATTTCGACGGCGCGCAGCAAATCGTCAGGGGTTGTATCCGGAGGCTCGGTCATTTTGTAGTCGCCGTGAAACGCGGTGACGTGCCATGGGATATCAGGCGAGATTCCGGCCAGAAATTCAGTGAGGCGCCGGAGTTCGTCGTCAGAGTCGTTGAAGCCGGGAATGAGAAGCGTAACGATTTCCAGCCACAACCCCATGGCGTGGATGCGGCGAATGCTGTCTAGAATTGGGCCGATGCGTCCGCCGAGCTCGTGGTAGTGGCGGTCGTCGAAACTTTTGAGATCGACTTTATAGAGATCGAGCCACGGACGCAGATATTCGAGCACCTGAAGCGTTCCGTTGCCGTTGGAAACGAAGCCGGTTATGAGACCGGCAGCCTTGGCCTCCTTGAAGACTGCGACCGCCCATTCGCTCGTGATAAGCGGCTCGTTGTAGGTGCTCACCAGAATCCTTGCGCCTTGATCAAGCGCATCTCGTACCAGTGCTTCCGGCGTCGCATCAAGCGGCGGTGAGACTGCCCGCGAATCGCGCAGCGCCTGCGACGTCACCCAATTTTGACAATAGGAGCAGTGAAGGTCGCACCCCAACATGCCGAAGCTGTAAGCAAGCGCTCCAGGATACGCGTGGAAAAATGGCTTTTTCTCGACCGGATCGCATTGCATTCCGGCGGTGTATCCCCAGGGCACGTAGAGTTTGCCGCCGCGATTGAAGCGCACTTTGCACACTCCCGATTGGCCTTCTGGAATCGGGCAGCAATGGCCGCAGGAGAAACAGCGCAGGCGATTGTTGTCGAGTTTCTCAACAAGGCGCGATTCGGCTTCGTGAACGCGCTCGTCGAGGATGGCGCGGAGGGTGGGCACTGGCACTTCCTCCTTATTCTACCGCCAGGAGGCAAGAGAGTTCTCTGTGATGATCCGGTCGGTTGTGCGCTACTTTAAATTCAAAGTAGCGCACTACCATCCGGTCTGCGCAGGCAGATCCCCTTTTTCATGGATCGTCTCCGCGGCCGGTCGCAATCACCCGTGTCACGCGAACGGTCAAGCTGCCGGGCGGCTTGTGCCGCCCGGCAACCCTGTGGGGGAGGGCCCACAGATCCGGAGTTTTCTCCGGAATCCCGGCAAGCCCTTTGCGCTTCACTTCACTTAACTGGACAGCCGACCAGGGTCAGTAGCGCGACTGCCTGGCCCAGAGACGGACTTGGTCCTCAACAGAAAAGCGATTTCCTTTCGCGTCGGCAAATTTTGACTCAAGGGAAAACGCGTGTGCTTCCAGCGGAACCGAAAAGTGGAGCCTAGTGTTCAGAAAGCCGCGCACGAAGAGATCGCAGTAGCGTTCCAGCCCCAGAACTTCAAACTGGACTGCGTGCACCAGTCCGTGAAACAAGGCTCTTTCTGTCAGCCGCTCATTGAATACGATTACATCGATAAAAGTCAATGACGGCATGTGTGTCACTTCGGGCAGATTTACGAAACCCAGTGCGCGGTATTGCTCGTAGAAGGGCGGATTGGGAACGCGCCTTCCTTCCAGTTCGACAATCCTTACGCGATCGAGAAAAGCGGTCGACACATACGGCCACATTACCGCCTTATAGTGGTTGCTGAGAAGCGCGCCCTTGGGGAAGAAATGATCGCGCTGCTCCTGAAGATAGGCTGACACTCGCCGGATTGCCTCGACGATAACGTCTTCGTCGGGCTTGAAGGTTTCGGTGACAGCCTCGGCACTGGGGACTTTCCTTTCGATTGAGGAGTAATACTCGCTCAGCTCGGTCGCGGCCTGGACTGATTTGCGGAGAACATCGCGCCGGCTAAAGCGAGCTAGATCATCGATGTTATAACGTAGCCGAAGCTGGTGAGTAGCACATTGGGCGCTCAGCAGTTCCAGCTGGGCGTGCTGCAATTCTGAATTCATTTGAGCAATAGCGACCCTGTCGGCGGGATTGTCCCACGAGAACATCTCATTAAACTCCTTAGTTGCGCTTGGATAAAGCAGGGGTCCCAGATACAAATGTATACAATCTTATAGATAATTACGTTTACGATGTCAACATAATTAATAAAATTCATTGTATTAAAACGATTATATGGAATATCGCTTTACATTGTTATATTTACGATGTATACATAATGTCACTGCCATCGTTTGGATGGAGAAACTGACATGCCCCGGCGGCCAGACCCTGACTTGGAAACCAGAATCCTGGATGCGGCCCAAAAGCTGTGGAAGAAAGGGGGCGAAAGCTCTCTTACCCTGCGGGCGGTAGCACGGGCAGCGGGGACGAATACGCCGGCGGTTTATCGCCGCTTCCATGACCGCGATGACATTCTGCGCGGTCTATTGCAGCGCATCCGATGGGAGATTGCTGCGGAGCTTCAGCGTGCTGATTCCGTAGAAGAGGGTTGCGAGAAGTATCTGGACTATGCGCTGGCCCATCCCCATGAATATGCACTGTTTTACCAGCACAATTACGAACTATCTCACTCCCCGCGGGCACGCCGCGCGGGCTATGGGAATGTGGATCAGCCTGCCCGGGAAGCGATGAGACAAAGGCTGGAGCAACAACTAGGCAAGGCCAGGGATCGTCATGAGCGTTTGCTGACGTCCTTATGGATGATGTCTCACGGTGCGGCGACATTGCTCATCAACAAGTCGATCCTGCCTGGAGACGCGCGTGAAGCCCGCTCCGTGTTCAAAACGTCGATTATTTCGCTGCTCAACCAGAGATTCTAAACCTGTTTTGCCCTGCGTGCGAGAGCGCTGCGCTGATCAGTGACCGGCGCTGGGTTTGTATTGCGGTTCGTGCTGGCGGTACCAGATTTCGGCCTGCTCTTCGATGGCGGCAGCCTGGGCCCGGGTCATCCCGTTGGCGATGAAGGCCGCCAGGTCTTTGCTGCCTTCCTGGCCTCCAGCGCGGGCCAAAACGGCCCAGAAGTAGGCTTTGTTCACATCCTTTGGCAGCCCGTGATGACCGCCCCAATAAAGAAGACCCAGTTTGTATTGGGCGGAGATGCTGCCGTGTTCAGCGGCGCTGGTAAACCAGTGGTCGGCCTGTCTGTCGTCGGCTGCGATTCCCAGCTTTTCATCGCCCTCGGCATATAAACGGCCGAGTCTATTTTCGGCGGCTGCGTC
>JASIEN010000331.1 GCA_030045935.1 Candidatus Sulfotelmatobacter sp. | reverse complement strand
GTCGCATTTCTATCAACAAAGTGAGTGGACGGCGCGCACACGGGAGAGACTCATGGGCGTGCCTTCACTGATGATCGCCCACCCTCCCGCAAAAGGCGCGGGAAGGGCGGGGCAACCTAATCAATAAAAAACCCTAAGCGCTCTTGCTTCCCCGCAGCATCTCGACCACACGTTCGTAGTCGTCCACGCTGGCGTACTCGATCACGATCTTTCCTTTGCCCTGGCGATCGTTGATGCGGACGCGCATGCCGAGAATGCGCTCCATATCCATTTGCGCGGCGCGCACGTTGGGATCGACCCAGCGTGCGCCGCGGCCTTTGTCTTGCTGCGGAGTTTCCGTTGCGACTGAGTCGGGCATTTGCATTACCCGCTCTTCAATCTCGCGCCAGCTCATGCGCCGGCTGACAGCGTCCGTCGCCAAGCGCTCAATCTGATCGTTATCGTCGAGCATGAGCAGCAGGCGGGCGTTGGTGAAAGTGAGCTGCTCGGTCCGGAGATATTCCATGACTTTTTCCGGCAGGCGTAGCAGGCGCATGTAATTGGCAACCGTTTCGCGAGAGACGCCGATGCGGTCGGCGATTTGCGCCTGCGTGAGTAGAAAATTCTGGCTGAGCACCTTGAAAGCGTGCGCCTGCTCGATGCAGGTAAGATCTTCGCGGACGACGTTTTCGAGCACGGTCATCTCGGCGGCTTGCTGCGGCGAGAGACGGCGAACCAGCGCTGGAATCGTGTCTTTGCCCGCCATTCTTGAGGCGCGTAGGCGCCGTTCGCCGAGAACCAAAATGTAGCGGCCGGCCTGATCGGCGGGACGAACGACGACCGGTTGGACAACGCCGTGCTCTTTGATCGAATCGCGCAGCTCGGTCAGCTTTTCATCGTCGAAAATCTGCCGCGTCTGATAGGGATTTTTTTCGATGGCGTTGAGCGGAATGTTGCTGACGACGTCATGAACATCATCAGCCTGCGCGTGAATCGAAATTACAGAATGCGTGGACTCCTCGCGACTCTGTGCGACAGCAGTGGCTTTCGATTCCCCAGGAGCCGGCTCGGGACCCGGTGCTCGCGACTCGGTACTCGTGGAGCGCGGCTCGGGACCAGGAGGGACGACGCGTGGCCCGGGCAAAAGAGATTCTAATCCGCGGCCTAAGGCTCGGCGTTTTTCCGGCCGCTCGTCTTTCTTTTCGGGAAGATTCTTCTCGAGCACGTTGGTGGCGGTCATTTCCACTCCTCAATCGAACGCCTAGTCCTTGTCTTTCTTATATATCCACAAGCTATAATACAATGTCAATGATATTCAGCATCGATTATGGTTTCATTCCCGAGACGGAACGCCCTCTCACGCGCTGATGGCTGACGCCTGAGCGCTGACGGCCGAAAGCTGTTTGCCAATCAATTCCTTTGCCAGGCGAATATAGCTTTCCGCTCCCTTCGACCGCGGATCGTAAACCAGCGCGGCTTTTCCATGACTGGGCGCCTCGGCCAGGCGAATGTTCCGCGGCACGCTGGCCGCACAGAGCTTCTCGCCGAAAAAATTCTTCAGCTCGGCCATGACTTGCTGTGCAAGATTGGTGCGCTCATCCAGCATGGTGAGAACTACGCCCTCGATTTCAAGCACCGGGTTCAGCGCGGCTCGAATGCGCTCTATCGTGTCGAGCAGTTCGCTGACACCTTCCAGAGCAAAATATTCGGCCTGCATGGGGATCAGGACGGAATCGGCGGCAACAAGGGCGTTCAGCGTAAGCAGGTCGAGTGCGGGCGGACAATCGAGCACAATGTACTGAAAGCGGTCGCGAATGGCAGCAATGGCATCGCGCAGCCGGTATTCCCGGCGGTCGGCTTCGACCAGCTCGATGTTGGCCCCGATCAGGTTCTTGTGCGAGGGAATCAGCCAGAGCTGCTCCAGGTCCGTAGCGGTAAGCGCCTCTTCACCGGTGGCTGCACCCAGTAGAAGATGGTATGTCGAGAGGCGGTTGGGATCTTTCATCACCCCGAGGCCGCTGGAGGCGTTCGACTGCGGGTCGCAATCCACGAGCAGGGTGTTGACTTCCGCGGCCGCGAAGGATGCGGCCAGATTGATGGCAGTCGTAGTTTTCCCCACGCCGCCCTTCTGGTTGGCAACAGCGATAACGCGTCCCATGAATTGTCGTGGAAGCCAGAGCTGAGGGCAGAATAATGCGCTGCGGCTTCGATTGCAATTGAGAATCGCTGTGGATGACGTGAAATGTTGTGAAAAATGAGTCCAATGTTCCCATGGGAACATTTTGATGGTTTTCAGGGTTTGGGCACGGCGGAACAATGCATGGATCCTTCGCTGCGCTCAGGATGACAAGGGATGCCTAGGTTTTTCAGCGCGATTAATGTTCCTACAGTCATGATGGAACAGAGCGGAAGTCCTTCAAATGTTCCCATGGGAACATTTGTAACGGGTACACGCCTCTCGCTTGGAAATGAAATCGTTCCGTGCACGGATCACATTTGCGTTCCGATAGGAACATTTCTTCGCCATGGGCGAACTTTGGAATGTTCCCATGGGAACATTCAAACCATGTAGAGGAAGGATTTGGTCCGTACGAAGGCGTTTTTTCCAGCGCTTGGATGATTCATTCCACTCATGCCCGTTTGGAAGGACGGCGGAAGATCGAGAGACGCTCATTGGCCGCCGTACGACGACTCTTTGTCCCACCTGTTAACTTTACTGGTTCGCTCCGATTAGCAGAATGCGGGCATCAGACTGGGGAATCGGAATCTCTGGCCTCCACCTGAGCGACAGGGATGATCGCGCCGCATCCGCCTGACGTGAACTGAGAAACAGCGCGAGGCGGCCGTTGGGATTGAGAAGCCTTGCCGCCGCAGGGAGCACTTCTTCCATTCGTTCGACGGCTCGAAGTGTGAC